>JAZKGL010000286.1:0-17737 GCA_040385935.1 Bdellovibrionota bacterium | reverse complement strand
GAAAACATTCAATTGGCTAGGAGGGCCTCTAATGAAATCCAAAGCACTGTTTCGTCTGCAGAAGAATCTCGAACTCGCATTTCCACTCGCCATCGCGGTGTTCGCCGCGGTTCTGTCCATCAACGATCTGTTCGCAGGGAGGTTCGGAAGTGATGAACTTCAACTGAGCAACAGTCGCAACAACGCTTATCAATGGTATCAAGCCAAAGGCATCAAGGAAACCATGCTCGAGGGCCAACTCGAACTTTTGGAATCTCTTCTTTTGAGTGGGGCTATTGACAAAATGAAGATTACGGCGGTCGAAGACGTTGTCGTCGATTCCAAACAGCGAATCGTGCGCTACAAACAAGAGAAGAAGGAAATTCTAATCGGAAGTAAAGCCCTGCCTAAAGATAAGTGGGTGCAGGATATCGATGGTGAGATGGGAAAAGTGGTAGGAGCCAAAGAGTACGATGCCTACCTAGTTGATTTGGGGAAAGCCGGCGATTACTTCGATATCGCCTCGATGCTCCTTCAAATCTGTCTGGTCATCGGCGCGATAGGAATGATCATCCATCGCGACTCAATGAAGATAGCCTTTTTTCGTATTACGCTCAGCGCCGGACTCGTGGGCAGTCTGTTCTTTTCACAAGCGCTTTGGCTGGCCAATCAGATTCCATATTAATTCTGATATTTTTGGCGAAACTTACTCGAAAATTGTCTAAAGACCTTGATACAAAAGACTTTTGAGTCTTTGACTTGGTTTGAAAGGCTAGTGACTTCGCGGGCCTGGGAGAGCATAATCTCACCCAGGCCCTTTTAGTGGAACTTGCTCTCATCCATTCAAATTTTCGTACTCATCCTGGAGATCTCCTCATGAAATATTCAACTCAGCTGCCCGTCGTCATCCAGTCTACCTTCGCAGCTTTTGTCTTCTTGTTTTCCAGCGCAACGGTCAAGGCCGATAGCGAGACAGCTAACCTTTCGCCTCCACCTGCTTGTGCCAGCGATGATTCAAACTGCCTGATTATCAGCGAAGATCAAGGGTATGTGCTTTCCGATTTCGGAGCCATCGATCTGATAGGAATTCGAGAAGACTCGCGTTGTCCCGTCGATGTTTTTTGCATTTGGGCTGGGCAGGTCCAGGTCGAACTGAAACATAGTTTCGGTAGTGAGGCGGCGAAGTTTCAACTCGGTCTTGGTGAAGATTTGACGGCGATCTGGATCGATTCCCGCACAGGGAAAGAATTGATACTCGAAGAAGTCTGGCCGGCCCCGAATCTTGCAAATCCCATAAATAAGCCTTATCAAATCAAACTTCGTATTGTTGACCCGATTGAACAAGTGTTAGAACAGGATTCAGCGGTTCAACAGGCGATCGTGCATTAAAGTTTGATAATTATCATCTTTTGACCTCGGCACTGGTGTCGAGGTTTTTTTTAGCCTAGTATCGGGCATCAAGACATTTCAAAGGACGTTGCGTTATGGGCATTATGGATTTCATTAAAAAGCAATTTATCGATGTTATTGAATGGCAAGAGTCAGCCGACGGAGTCCTTGCCTATCAATATCCGATGCAGGATAAGGAGATTCAGAACGGGGCGCAGTTGACCGTTCGCGAGTCGCAGATTGCGCTTTTTATCAACGAAGGCAAGATTGCGGATATGTTCGGGCCTGGCCTGCACACGCTCAACACCCGGACCTTGCCGGTATTGACCAACCTTAAGAACTGGGACAAGCTCTTCGCCTCCCCCTTCAAATCCGATCTCTTTTACTTCTCGACTCGCGAGCAGATCGATCAGCGTTGGGGTACCGCGAACCCTATTATTATTCGTGATAAGGAAGCAGGCCCGATTCGTCTCCGCGCGCACGGAAGCTTCTCGTATAAAATTCTTGATCCGCGCGTTTTCTTCCAAAAGATTTCGGGCACGCGTCCCGTCTATCGAGCCGATGAGTTGGATGCCCAGCTTCGCGCTTTGGTTCTGACTTCACTTTCGAGTCACTTCGGTAGCGCTTCGGTTTCGTTTCTTGATATGGCCGCCGAGCAGGATAAGTTCTCGCAAACGCTTAAGGGCGTGTTGCAACCAGCTTTTGCTCAGTATGGTTTGGAACTGAATACATTTTTGATTCAGAACATTTCTCTTCCTGAAGAACTTCAGAAATACTTCGACAAGGCCGCTTCGATGCGTATGGTCGGGGATATGACGCGTTATGCGCAGTTCCAGGCCGCCGATAGCATTCCCATTGCGGCTGCGAATGAAGGAGGTGTGGCCGGTATTGGGGTTGGTTTGGGCGCGGGCGTAGGCTTAGGCCAAGCGATGGCGAGCGCGTTTCAACAGCCCCAAGGTGGTGCGGCTCAGCAAAAGGAGGATGCCTTCGCCACGCTTGAGAAAATGCATGACCTACTGAAAAAAGGGATACTCACACAGGAAGAGTTTGATCGCAAAAAAGCTGATCTTCTTTCGCGGATGTGATGAATGCATGCGAGCTTGAATTGCCCCAGCTGCGGCGGCTTAATCAAAATAGCTTCCTCGGCCTCGGTTTTTGTTACGTGCACCTACTGCAAAAGCACACTTGTGCATGATCGAGACTGGACACTTCGCGGTAAAGTTGCCGACTTGCCCCATGAGATGACTCATCTTCAAGTGGGCACGACGGGGACTTACGAGAATGAGACCTTTGAACTCATAGGAAGACGTCGCCTTCGTTGGGATGATGGATACTGGACGGAATGGTGCGCGCGATTTGCTGGTGACCGAATCGGTTGGTTGGCCGAGGCGCAAGGATTGCTGGCGATGGGTTTCGAGGTGAAGGAGAACATCGACCTTCCCAATGGCTCGGGTCTTCGTGCTGGCACTTATGTGACGGTCGGCGATAATGCGACTTTTACAATCAATGACACTAAAAAAGCCCAGGTTATAGGGACGGAAGGCGAAATGCCTTATATCGTTGACCCCGGACAAAGCATTGTTACGATGGATGCAACCAATGAACTGGGCGGATTTTGTAGTTTTGAATGGGATGCACGCGTGAAGAAGTGGTCGACCTTTGTCGGTCGCTATATGGACTTTGATGACTTCAAATTTCAAAATCTGAGGCAGCTCGATGACTGGTAATTCGGGCCCAAAGGTTTTTAGTTTTCAATGCGAGCAGTGCGGCTCCGCGATTCCTGTTCATGCTCCAGGTCAAAGTCTGACGTTTGTTTGCCCTTCGTGCTCGACTATCGTTCACGAGTCGAGCCGTGGCGCGCGCGTAATTCAGAAGACTCAGTCGGATCACTACAAATCACTCTTGGAACTCGGCGCCAAAGTTATATTTCGTGGCGATAAGTGGCAGATACTCGGCTTTATGGTTCGCTCGGATGTTGAAGGAAGTTTTTACTGGCGGGAATACCTACTCTTCAATCCAAAGAAGGGCTTCCGGTTTTTAACCGAATCAGACGGCCACTGGAATTTTCTCACTGTGACTCGTTTTAACCCTAAACCAGACGGCTCCCTTAATTTTGTGAAGTGGGGCGGCCGGCGCTATCAGACTTTTTATCAAGGGCAGTCGAAGGTTCAGTTCGTCCTGGGAGAATTTTATTGGCGAGTAAAAGTCGGTGATTTGGCGACAGTCGCGGATTATATCTCCCCTCCGGAAATTCTGAGTTCGGAGAGAAACGACGATGAGGAAACTTGGACGGTCGGAACGTATATTCCGCGCGATGATATTCAAAAAGCCTTTTTGAACGTCTTTATCGGCCAACTTCCTGAGGCGGTGGGTGTCGCGCCTAACCAGATTTCGCCTTACACGGATCAGGGGAAAATCTGGACGAATTGGGCGGTTTTTGCGCTCATCTTATTAGCTTCTCAGGTCTTGGTTTTTAATCGCACGGACAAGGAACTGTTTAACGAAAAGTTAAATCGAGATCTCGATCCCGTCGTTCAAACATTAACGACTCAATCCTTTGATCTTAAGAATGACAATGCCACTCTTGAAATCAATCTCAAGATGCCTTTGAACAATACCTCGGTACAGTTGGACGGCTTGATAGTGCCTGAGGCGAATCAAATGCCAGCCATCGACTTTTCACGCGACTTTTCTGCCTACAGCGGATTTACCGATGGGGAGTCGTGGAGTGAGAACGAGAATGATATGACCCTAGTCTTTCCTCAAATGAAGCCGGGGCGCTACCACCTTAAGTTTGTGGCCAGACGGGATGCTGCGCTGCCGGGAGGCATGCAGCCCACAAGCGTACCGCACAGTTTATTTGTTGCCGTGAAAGATGATACGACCACCTACTGGCCGTTCTGGGTTGCTCTCGTGGCGCTCACAGCTTTTCCGCTCACTCAACATGTATTCATCCAGAATTTTGAGAGAAAACGTCATTTGAACAGCAGTCTGGGAGCTTGAGTCAAAGTGAAAACTTTTCGAATTTACGGCACTGCTGTCGTCTTGCTTTTCTTAGTTTTCTCACCCTTCGCACGATCCTGTCGCGACGATCGGAGCAGCGGCGTAGCCGCTTCCGGATCAGCAGCGGGTGGACGCAGCGGTGGATTCTTCCGAACATATCACAAGTAACTTTTACGAACAGGGGCAGAACATGGAATCAGCGATAATCGGTAAATACATTGTGAGCGCGCTCGTATTCTCAGCGATCGGTATTGCTGTTTTGATCGTCGCAATGGTGATCTTCGACAAGCTCACGCCAGGTCACCTTTGGAAAGAAATCGTCGAAGAGAAGAATATGGCATTGGCATTGACCTGCTCGGCTGCGATTATCGCCATTGGTCAGATTATAGCTTCGGCCATTCACGGCTGAGCATTTCACTAAGGTAACTTGCAGTGGCAGTTCTTCTCCTCACGTCGGTCTTCGTGATCGCGACGGCTGGGCTCGTCTACGAATTAATAGCGGGCACGCTCGCCTCCTATTTGCTGGGTGATTCGATTACCCAGTTCTCGACGATTATCGGCGTGTATCTGACCTCGATGGGACTTGGATCTTATTTATCGCGGTTTATCCATAAAGATCTTATTCGATTCTTCATCCGAACCGAGCTACTACTTGCGCTTTTTGGAGGAAGCTCAGCTGCGATCTTGTTTGTCGCCTTTTCTCAGGTCGAATCCTTTCGCATTCTTCTCTACGGTTCGGTCGTTATTACCGGAACTTTGGTCGGAGTCGAGATCCCTATATTGATGCGTATTTTAAAGGATGAATATGCATTTCAGGATTTGGTCTCCAAGGTCTTTACTTTTGATTATCTCGGCGCGCTTCTCGCTTCTTTACTTTTTCCACTCGTCTTAGTGCCTCAGCTGGGGTTGGTTCGGGCTGGCTTTCTCTTTGGTCTCTGTAATGCGCTGGTTGCTTTTGCAGCGGTTGAGATCTTAGGCAAAGGTCAGCGTTGGCGACGATCGGAACGATTGGCGGCTACCGTAGTCACAGCCTTGATGGTGCTAGGTTTGGTCGCTGGAGAAAAGGTCACTGAATGGGGCGAGACTCTATCTTATCCCGATCCGGTCATAGCCTCTGTGAGTTCGCCTTATCAACGAGTTCTCCTCACTAAACGTGGTCAGGATCTTCGTCTTTTTCTCAATGGAAACCTACAATTCTCATCCTCCGATGAGTACCGCTATCATGAAGCTTTGGTGCATCCTGGTCTGGCCAGTATGAAGAACGCAAAGAATATTTTGGTACTGGGCGGCGGCGATGGACTTGCGGTCCGCGAGATATGGAAATATCCAGGAGTTGAAAGCGTAACTTTGGTCGATCTGGATAGCGCAGTGACCGATCTCGCTTTGAAAAATCCATTGATTGTGAAACTCAACGGCAATTCTCTAGCTTCGGATAAAGTTCGTGTCGTGCACCAAGATGCCTTTCAGTGGCTCAAAGATAATAAGGCGATATTTGACTTTATTATTATCGATTTCCCTGATCCGAGCAATTTTTCGATTGGCAAACTTTATAGCACTCGCTTTTATGATCTCGTGAAAGGCGCTTTGAGCCCAGATGGATTTATGGTTGTTCAATCGACCTCACCGTTTTACGCAAAGCAGTCTTACTGGACTATTGTGAATACGTTGAATGCGAGTGGGTTCAAGACCGCACCTTATCATGCCTATGTTCCTTCCTTCGGCGAATGGGGTTTTATTTTAGCGGGCAAGAAAGATTTTGTTTTACCGACAACTCTGCCGGCAAATCTGCGTTTTTTAAACGAAGCAAATCTGCGGGAACTCTTTGAGTTCCCCAATGATATGCAGGCTCAAGTCGATGCGATAAATCGCTTGGATAATCAGGTTCTCGTTCGAACCTTTGAGGATGAATGGGCCCACTATGTCCATTGATCGAAGAAAGCTTTTATTATCGGCTGGAGCAGTGCCTTTGCTCAATGCTTGTCACCTCAATCGGAGTGAGCGTTTGCCGTCTTCTCGCATTGTGGGCGCAGAGGCGCATGCGGGCCATAGACTGCGCGGTCCTTTGCCGGCCGCGAGTCAGACGCGAAAAACACGTGTCTTAATCGTGGGATCGGGTGCAAGTGGGGCCGCTGCGGCCTACACTTTGCGGAAAAATGGTTTCACCGATTTTTTGCTGGTCGATCTTGCCCAGACCTTTGGTGGGAACGCACGTTCGGGTGGAAAGCCGGATCAGCTTTATCCCTGGGGCGCGCACTATCTGCCTCAGGCGGATGAGGAAAATCATGATTTGATTGATTTTCTCGAGCAGGCCGGCGCAATGGAAAATGGTGTCTACAATGAAGACTATCTTTGTCATGATCGCGAGGAGAGGATTTATTATCAAGGGACTTGGCACGAGGGATTGATTCCCTGGTCATCGCTGAAGCCTCAGGATAGATCGGATGTCGATGCATTTTTGAAGTTAGTGGAAACGATTCGTGTCAAACGAGATGCAAAGAATAGACAGGCCTTTCGTATTCCTCTGGACGAATCGTCAATGGCTAATGAGTTCCTCAAACTTGATCAGCTGACCTTTGCAGATTTTATAAGGGGTCAGGGCTGGCATTCGCCCTTTCTTGCTTGGTATTTGAATTACTGTTGTCGCGATGATTATGGGACTGATTGGGAAGAGACCTCAGCTTGGGCGGGACTTCATTATTTTGCGGCTCGCTCGGGCGAAAAGGATAAGGTTTTAACTTGGCCTGAAGGCAATCATTGGCTCGTTAAACAGCTGATGGCCGGCTCCGAGGATAAGTTTTTCGGCGATGAGCTTTGCAGCCGTCTGATAGCCAAGGGCAAGGGCTGGAGTCTGGATACTTACTGCGGATCGACTGGTCGGGTCACCGCTTGGGAAGCAGACGCCGTAATTTTATCGGTTCCAAGATTTGTGGCCTCACGCCTTGGCGTCGAACTTCCCTTTGCAAAGGACCAGGTTTCCTATGCCCCTTGGATGGTCGCCAATTGTCATACAAATAGTCTCCCCGAAAATGCAGGGCCCGGTCCCGGCCTAGCTTGGGATAACGTGCCCTTCGGTTCGGCTTCGCTCGGTTACGTTGTGGCGAATCATCAGACGATCGCGCGATATCCAGGGGCCTCAACCTTGACGAGCTATTGGCCGTTGACGGGCGGATCATCTGAGTTTTTGCGAACGATGGCCGGCCTTCGCACCAGTGAGGATTGGGCACGTTTGGTCTTGGCTGATTTTGATCTTATGCATCCCGGTTTTCGTTCGAAAATCGAGAATATCGATATTTGGCTTTGGGGGCACGGCATGATTCAACCGAAACCCGGCTTTCTTTGGGGCGAATTACGTCGCGCTATGAATGATTCGACATCCTATTCAGGGCTTTATCTCGCCCACACGGACATGAGCGGAATTTCGATTTTTGAAGAAGCTTTCGCGCAAGGTGTAAAGGCTGCTCGAGGCGTTTTGAGGCAGCTAAGATGAAAGAGCCTTGGTTAGCGTCGAAAACCTACGATTTGATTTGGATACTTTCCCCACCCTTTCTCGCTACTCTGGGTGTTGCGATTGCGTTTTATCTTTCTCCGGCTTTAGCGGCAGCGCCTATGAGCCCTTGGGCCTGGCTGCTGCTCGTCTTAGCGATTGATGTGAGTCATGTCTATGCGAGTATTTATCGAACATTATTTAAGCCCGAAATTTGGGATCGATACGCGTTGCCGCTGCTCCTTGCCCCTTTGCTTTGTTATGCCGTTGGTTATGGACTGTATCAGCACGATCCCCTTTGGTTTTGGCGCGTGCTGGCTTATCTAGCGGTCTTTCATTTTGTGCGGCAGCCTTATGGCCTTATGCTGCTTTATAAGCGCAATTCTGCCCCTGAACCCAAGCTTTGGCATCACCTCGATAGGATCGCAATTTATACTGCGAGTCTTTATCCCATTTATGGTTGGCACCTTGATCCCTCGCGGCAGTTCAACTGGTTCACGGAAGGTGATTTTTTTCTGGTCGATCAACCTCAGTGGCAATGGCTTGGCCATTCTTGGGCCTTGAGTATTCTGCTGCTTTATCTCGCTAAGGAATTCATCGCATTTCGTAGGGGATTTCGGTTCAACCTACCGAAGAATCTCGTCATACTCGGCACAGCGGTGAGCTTTGGATTTGGTATTTTATACTGGAATAGTGATCTCGCTTTCACAGCGACTAACGTGATTGCCCATGGCGTTGTCTACATGGGCCTTGTGTGGTGGAGCGATGGGAAACGGGTCTATCACCGAAGTTTTGCGTCGCGTTTTCGCCCCTTGTTTCCTGTGGTTTTTGTTTTGACTCTCCTTCTGATCGCGTACGTGGAAGAAGGATTGTGGAATCTTTTAGTTTGGGACGATCATGATCAGTTTTTCTTAAGTTTTGCCGAACTGTTCCATGCCGTAGGCCTGGAGCTTTCACCTGTGACCTCACCGGCAATCCTTGCCTTCTTAGTGCCACTTTTAGCACTTCCGCAAGCGACTCATTACATCTGGGACGGGTTTATTTGGCGAAAGCCTACACGCATTTCGCTGTAGGCTCTCGCATAGTCTTGTCATTAGCTGTCAACAACTTCGATGGTAAGTTTGTCGAGCTTATAAATAGGAAGATCATCACAGTATAGAACGCTATCAAAGGTCAGCTCGTTGTCCCGTTGCCCGGAGACATCCAGTTTTAGTCGAACTTCTTTATTGTGTTTTCGAACCTGACCGCGATAGACCCAATTGTGGGTAGTGTTCAATGCCACTCGCCAGTTTTTATGCGGCAACCGTCGATCGGCCTCGGCACTCGCGATTTGCGTCAAGGACTCCAAACCGAGTGAGCCCGGCATGACCGGATCTTCGAAAAAGTGTGCTTCAAAGAACCATTCTTCAGGGTTCACTTTTTTTGCACCGAAGATCTGCGAAGGTTCGTAGTCCCAGCTATCCACCATTCGCAATCGTCCTTGAGGTAGCGCCTCCGACTGCGGATAAGGCCTAGTCACAGCACGCCCTTCCCAAGGTTTTTCGCCTCTTAGCCCCGCTTGTTGGGCAAGAGCTTCTTCGGTGAAGAAACCAAAGCTAGTCGTTCCTTTGTAAACATCGCCCCGCTGATTGAAGACGCGGAACGAATAATCCTGAATAATCATGTCGCCGCTTTTTGCGATTTTAGTCGAACTGACTTCGATCGACAGACGACCATCGCCGCGACGAATATCCTGCAACTGCGTGCCTTCGCCCGAGAGATTTCTAAACTTTAAATCTCTTTCGCTACACAGAGCCGAGCCCATGTAAGCCGCCATGAATCCACAAGGCTGCAGAGCAATTTCTACGAGGACTGAGAACGGAAGTCGATTTTGATTTAAAGCCCAATACCACGCGTCCTCGGGATTCTCGTAGTGCGCGACAAGACGCGTCCCTACATTTTGTGCCATGTACGGGCCATCTACCCATTCCACACTGTCCAAGAACTGAAACGGTGGTCGAGGAAGTCGCGCGATCTTTCGCTGCTTATCGAAGACCTTGTACACCTCGCCAAAGCAGTCGGAGGGATTGCCATTGGAGAAAGCGAGGATATCGTTGTAGGTAAAAGCGGGTTCAGGTTCTGCTGGTCGCCCCCACAAAGAATCGAAAGTGTGTTTCGTATGATCGACTATGGTGAGCGACATGTCTGTGATATCGACGATGGGCTTGCCATCGGCATACATGAGCGCATCGCAAATCACATAGGCGTCGGGACCATAGCCGATTTCCTTGATTTCGATTTCGTAGGTGACTTTTTTTGTCGTTGGTAGAACTTGTCCTCGGCACTTGAGACCGGACCACACACCTGGCTTAGGCACTAGACTCTGAGAGTCGGCCTCGCCTATCCAGCCCGCACGCATGAGAAAGACTCTGAGGGTGTGAAGGCAGCATTCGAACATCAAAGTGCCTGGCATCACTTGATCATCGATGAAATGACAGGTGAGAAACCAGTCGTCAGGATGAATATCCGCTTCGCCTGTGATCGAACCGATTCCAAATCGTCCACCGCGTGGGTCGAGTTCGCGGATTCGGTGAACGAGTTTCATATCCCCGCTTGGTAACTTTTTAGGGTTTTGCACTTTGTTGTTAAAATCCGGACCGAAGGCCCGTGCATATTCCCCTACCTGCAGGGCATTGATATCCGCATCGGTAAAGGATTGCTCAAACATCGGCACGAGCGGTTTGAAGTCGCCCGTAGTTTTTCCTGGGTAGGCTTTGAGCTGTAGCTGGCTGCGCTTGATGCCTCGACCTTCGTCTAAGGCATTTTCGGTAAAGAATCCCGCACAGCCGTCCACCATGCTCATCACATGTCTGTCACCAACATAACCTTCAAAGGCGAAGTTGAAGAACAGAGTTCCGCCTTGCTCAAAGAATTTTTTAATCTCGATTTCATAGCGAATCGTTTCGCCAACCTTCGGAGGCCTTGAATGAAATGCGACGCGGGCGTCGAGCAGTCGGTATACCGCTTGGCCGCGCGTGACAAAGTCTGCGCCTAGATAAGCGGAGAGCATGAGATCGGCTTGCCCGGATTCGACGGCGATGCTTGTCGGCATATATGTGTCACCGTCTTCGAGATACCATGCATCAGCGTAGACATCATGTTCAGTAACCATCCGCCCGCTGCCTAAGGCGCGCGGCGTTCCGCTGATGCTCATAACGCGATGACATAAAAGTAGGCGCTCGGCCGGCAGTCGAACACGGGTGGGAAAGCCATCGACCTCTTGAAAATCGACGCCGAAAACGCGACTGATCTTACCAACCGCGAATTCTTTGCAAGCCTCGTAATCGTAGATCGCTGGCGTTTGATTGAACGGGGCTTTTACCCAACTTCTTTCGGGGGAAGATGCATGGGCTGGCGTTTGAATGCCTTGCGTTGCTTGGGTATTCGAGTTGAAGAGAAGCTGCGCGATCAGCTCGTTTCCTTCGCCTTGATATTTTAGAAACTCTTCGTGCGCCTTTATCGAGCTTAATTCCTGACGCAAGAGCGAGGATGCCCAGGCATTGCTTATAGGCGTTCGAGGTGTTTGGGTCTCGGAAAGGACAACTGGTTTTGGAGCTGCAGTAGGCGCAGGTGCAGCAGCCGGCATAAACGATTCGACAGAAGCTAATGTTTGGTCTCGCCTTTGAACCGTATAACTTTCTTCCACCCGAGTCAGGTCATGAGAAACGCTTAGGTTTGAAGTCTGATGCCAGCTTACCTGATGCATTTTCTCATCTCGAATCAAGAGCGCCGCTCGTTCATTTCCACTCTCCCAAATAGTGACGAGGGAAAGCAGCCCGTGCGCTGGGCCAGCATAATCTCGACTCTCGACCAATTTCTTACGTGGATGATTGATGTCTGAAAGCCAAGCAGAATCGCGGCGAATATCTTCTATCCAAAGGAGACCTTCGGTAACGGGCCGGTCGAGCAGGTGACTGAACTCGTAGAACTCATCAAGTGTCACAGATACATCGAGACCGAGTTCACGGGCTTTGGATTCTTCCATCAGCAGTATGGCGACCGAATGATCGGCGTTCTCAGCCCACTGTTGACCAAACACAGCTTCGGTTTGCGAGCGAGCCCGATGGCTCGATCCGATATCCGTTGCCATGACGATCGCCGCCGACAATTCACCTCGTGCGATGGCTCGTTGGGCAAGTTCAAGCGCCTTGATTCCCGAACTTTCCATTGCCGAAACAGTAAACGACGGGCCACCGATTTGCAGCTCTCGGGCGCAGCGCGAGGCAGCGATACTGGCGAGCGAACCCATCACCTGATTGGCTTGTAGAGCAGGTACATAGGAGTCAAAGTTGATATCAGGTAGACGATCCTGCAATTGCCAGCGCGTGGCAAAAAGCGAAGTCATGGCATCGAGTTCGACACCAACAAAGCAACCCGTCTTATCTTTATCAAGTCCTTCGAGAGGATGCAGAGAGTCGAGAGTGAGCAAGGATAGAATTTGCTGTGGCAGTATTTCTTTCATTTCCTTCGGTGGGATTCGAAACTGCTTAAATCCGATTTCAAGTCCAGCCGCTCCACGAGGCAACTGGATATTCGAGGCTTTAACTACCGCTACTCTACGTTTCGGTTTGATCCGAACGACGGTTTCGCTGATATCCCGCTTATACTCTTCGAGAAGAACATGGGCGTTGATTCCACCAAACCCAAATCCGCTTATTCCCGCGCGCCGAAGCTCATTGCGGCTCGTCCAATCTTCAGCTGATTTTAGTATTCGCAATCCATTTTCGAGCAGACCCCAGTTGCTGGGCGCCTGAGAAAAGTTAGCCGTGGGCCAGAACTTCTTCTCGCGGAATGAGCATAGGAGCTTTGCAATACCGGCGGCTCCTGCAGCGGTTAGCATGTGGCCGACGTTGCTCTTTACTGATCCGAGGACACAATCGGATTTGCCAGAGCGGATTCGAATCAAGCTTTGTATTTCCGTAGAATCACCAAGTGCCGTCCCGGTCGCATGGCATTCGATGAGTTCAACGCTTTTCGGGTCCCATTCAGCATCGACATAAGCCGCTTGCATCGCGCGCCACTGACCCTCTTGTGAAGGAGCCATGAGGCCACCTTCTTTGTCATTGGATAGCCCAACGCCTCGTATAACCGCAAGAATAGTATCGCCCTGCCGCTCAGCATCTTCGAGGCGTTTGAGCCCGAAGATTCCCGCGCCTTCACCGACCATCAGGCCATCGGCTCGACCGTCGAGAGGAAATGCTTTACCAGCTTTCGATAAGGCATCAAGAGCGGTGAATCCCACCTGGGTGTAAAGCGGATCTGGGCGACTCAGGCCCCCCGCGAGGACAAAGTCCATTCGCCCTTCGACCAATTCATCACAGGCGAGTTTGATCGCATACAAAGACGATGCACAGGCCGCATCGAGCGTAAAGGTGCTTCCTTGAATATCAAGCAAGCGACTAAGGATTAGGCCAGGCATGGCTGCGGGATTTAAGTTGGCTTTCATGGATTCAGAACTTTGCCCTGAATCTTCAGAAAGACCCCACTGATGAGCCAGCCATTCACTGGCTAAGCGTGATGAGGACTCGGTGGGTAAAGCAATATTCCCTAAGATAAGGCCCATACGATTTCGAGCGATACCTTGCGTATTGCATTGCGACAAAGCGTCGCGTGCAGCCCCAAATCCTAGATGAAAGAGTGGATCAAGATCGCCGAGGCTGGGGTCTTGCCAGTCTCGCACTCGATAAGCGCGATCATGAAATAGGCCTTCGCTTTTAGGATTGCGTTTGCCCCGACTTATCCAACGCGCATCGGTTTTATGGTCTTCGGAAACGTCGAGACCTTTCGCTAAAATCTGGGTGAATTCATCGAGCGATTTCGCGCCAGGGAATCTAATTCCTGCGCTGACGAGAGCGATAGACTTCATTCAGTATCCTTTTGCGTATCGTAACCATGGCCATCGACATTCAGACTGCGCATGCGAAAGGATTCCGCAAGACTTGCATCGAGGGTCGCCTCAAATCCGCGAATATCAGCAATCAAAGATCCATCGGCTCCAAAGACCTTCGCATCGGCTTTTAATTGATGATCAAGGGCTGAGACGATATGCAGATCGAGGATTGCGTCCTGAGGTATCCATGGTTGATAGAAGATTGCATTGTCGAATCTTGACGGAAGACACCGAGAATTCAAACTGAGATCACTCCAAACGATAGCAGCTTGAAAGACAGCGTCGAGTAAAGGTGCATGCGTCAGCCAACTATGATTTTCCTGATACCAGTCCTTCGCCTCGCCTTGCAAACGAAGCTCGGCAACAAGTCTGTGGGCATCATGGTGCTTGATGGCTTTGATTAAGTGAAGACTTTCGCCGTGGAATAAGATCTTCGAGTATATTTCCACTCTCTCGAGGGCATCGTTTACACTGTAGGGTGATATTTTTGTGAATCGTTCATCGGCTGTTTCTGAAAAAGTCAGCTGAACGCGAGCATGGGGTCTCGGCATCCCGCTATCGCTTGTGGAACGCAGGATGCACTCCATGCCGACTAGTCCTTTGTGCGTCCCTACGATTTCAATATCGACCTCAGAGTCGGCGTCTAGAACGAGGCCTTTGAAAACTTGGAAGTTCTTGGCCTCCACGTATTTTAAATTTGGGTAGTGAGGCTGAGCAGCCTGGGCCATCCATTCGAGGAGGAGCGCAGCTGGGACGACCGCACGGTTTTTGATCACGTGATCGAGTAGGACAGGGGTTTCGTCGATCGTGACTTTACGTCTTGCGAGTATGAGATCCTCGGTGATCAAATGACTTTCGAGTATGGCCTCGCCGCCCTCACCGAGGACTAGCCATTCGCCGGACCCAAGGCTTGGATGTTCGAGCAAATAGGTTTGCAAAGCCGCGCCGGCTTCTAGCGGTATCGTTCCAAGACCTTCGCTTGCAAAAAGTTTCTTGAGCCCGTCGTTGACCATACCGCCATCCCAAGGACCCCAATTGAGAGAGAGAACACGTGTGGGGTACTGAGTGCTTAGGTACGAGGCGGCGCGATTGAGGATTTCATTTGCAAGGCCGTAGGCGCCTTGTCCTTTGCGCCCCAATCGTGCTGTGGATGATGAAAAGAAGACCATCCATTGCGTGCCGGATTTTGCTAGTTGTTCGAAGTATGGGAGTAGAGTGAGTTTGGTTGAGAGAACGGACTGCAGTTCGTCTTCGCTTTGGTCGTTGATGATCTTATCGCGTAGAACGCCTGCTCCGTGAATAATACCGCGGATATTTGGGTAGCGGTCTTGGAGAGACTGAAATGCGCGGTCAAGATTATCTTTGTTGCTGACATCTACCGCTTCGTAGATGACCTCGGCTCCAAACGCTTTGAGTTCGGCTAGGGTGCCTTTGAGTTCTCGCGCTGAAATCAGTTGGCTGTAGGCGCGTTCGAGATCGCGAGGATGGGCGAGTTCCGGTTGATTTTTTAGAAGCTGACGTTTGATGGTCGCAGCTTCGATTAGATTGTTTAAGTTTGCGTTTTCTTCAGGTGGAAGTTCTGTGCGGCCCCAGATGACTAGGCGGACGGGATAACGTTTGGCTAAGTATTTTAGAGTCGCAGCGGTAACGCCACGGGCACCACCGGTGACTAGAACTGTATCGCCTGAGTTGAGTATTTTTTGTGGTGGTTGTTCGGTTGAGGTTAGGGCTGAGAGTTTGAGCGTGATAGCCCTCTTGGCGAACACACCGATTTCGAGTGGGCCCTGTTTGAATACGTTATCAAGCGCGCGTGCTGCGCGTTGCGTGTTGTCATTGAAGTCGAATGACAGATCTATGGAGCGAGTGGTGACCTCGGGCCATTCGTGTTGAATTGTTTTCGCCAGGGCCGATATGCCTCCGGCGTAGCAGTCGTCGAGTGAGTTGAGTGCGTCGAGTCCGAATTGCCCGCCGAGTTGGGAGATTGTGGCGAAGGTGCCTTTGCTGGATGTTAGGGCGGCGGAGGATTTTTGAAGAAGTTTATAGGCATTTTGATACCAGGAGTAATCTTGGTTTTTCGGTGCAATTAGAATGAGGGCTGCAAGGTGATCGGGGGTGGTGTGATTCTCGAGTCTGGAGATCGAGATCAGACGTGCTTGCCCGCCGCGTGCTTTGACTTCGTTGGATAGGCTTACGGCTAGTTCGCTGTTGGGATTTTCATCCGCGATCCAGATCTCACCGTTTGTCGGGAGGTCTGGCGTCGCGGATTCGGTCCATGCGGTGGCTTTGAGTTTCCAGCAGCCTACCTTTTGCGCGCGGATGTGTTCTCGGACCGAATGTTCATCCGATCGTGGTCTTTCATCGGCGCTCTCGGTAGATTTTTTTTTTGCGCTGAGATCCCATTCAGAGGACTCAGGATTTAGCAAGCTGTCGGCCAGCGTTTCATCATCGGCCCTCGGGTGGACCTTGATAGTTTGTGGCTGTAAGAGAATGAGGAGATCGCCCAGGGTTCGCACCTCAGTTGATACCTTGTCTTTTATGTCGGGACGGCGCTCGGTGAGAGCCGAAAGGATTTCGACGCGTTTGATTGAATCGATACCTAGGTCGGATTCTAGGTCCATAGTGAGTGTCAGTACTTCTGATGGGTAGCCGGTTTTCTCTGCTATCACTTCCCAGAGTAGATCCTGCTCGCCGGCACTTTGTTGAGTGGGCTTCCCTTCGGGTTGAAGACGGCGAAGGATGTCTTCGATTCGATGAAGCTCGTTTGGTCCACCGGAGGCGAGAGCCGGGAATTTTTCGCTGAGAGCGGAGAAGATTTCGACTTTTTTGATTGAGTCGACTCCCAGGTCCGCTTCGAGATCCATTTCGTCCTGAAGCATTTCAGTGGGAAAACCGGTCTTGTCGCTGATGACGTCCAGCACAGCTTGTCGCTCGTTGCCTTGTGAAGCGAAGGCCACTGGACTCGCCGACCATGCTCCCTGACGATCTTCGGGTGTCGGTTGCGAGACTGGTCCGATGAGTTGAATGAGATCGGCGATTGTTTGTGCTTCATTCATCGCTGTCGCGTCGGCTTTTAGAGCTGGATTGCGACTTTGGATTTGGGAGAAGATTTCGACTTTTTTGATTGAGTCGATGCCGAGGTCGGACTCTAGGTGCATTTCGCTTGAGAGCATTTCGATTGGGAAGCCCGTGGCTTCAGCGATGAGCTGGAAGATTTCTTGCTGGTTTGTTTTGTTTTCGGCGGGCGCCACTGCCGATGACTTGCTAGGCGGGACGGTGCGTGATGAATAGGCGTTTGCCGGCTTCGCAGTTGCAATTGTTGGTTGAGACGCTGATGGCGTCTGTTGTGTTGATGAATTGTATGACGACGCTGATGGCGTCTGTTGTGAAGTCGAGTTATACGACGGCGCTAAAGGCACCGCATGTTGACCACCAGAAATATCCGGCGACACATAAGGCGTCGAAGGCGAATAAGAAACCGCCGAAGGCGAAACACGCGGAGCTTGCGACGCTAAAGTAACTGAATTCCCACCCAACAAAGCATCACGAAGCAATCCTTGAAACTGCCGTTGATTCTCCAAAAATAAAGTATGAGCATCCGTAGTCCGACGTTGGGCTTCCTGCATTTCACGAAGAATAGGTTCAAGCCCCGACCAATTATGACTCTCGTTCATGGACGCCTCATGAGTAATCTTATTCAAAGAAACACCAACCGCCAAAGGCGAAACGGGAACAACCTGCGCGTCCCGAGAATTATCTAAAACCGCACCAGCCCGACCATCAACCGCAAGTCCAGTGCGATCAGCCAAACTCCGCTCACCAGCACCAACCAAACTTTTAACCCCAGCAAAACTCCGAGGCCCATCAACCCCAACCGTACCCGTCTTACCAACCACCCGCGGCGAAGCCGCAAGAGCCTCAGCCCCAGCAATATCGCGAGGCGAAGCCGCCGCGAT
>JAZKGL010000285.1:0-5900 GCA_040385935.1 Bdellovibrionota bacterium | reverse complement strand
ACGTAGACAGAACGGCCTTTCGCCAAATATTTTGCGCAGTTTTCGCCCTGCTTACCCCAGACAGTCACGCGATGCCACTCGGTGCGTTCCTGCTTGTTGCCGTTGTCATTCCAGGTCTCAGTCGTCGCGATGTTCAGCGTACAAACACCCTGGCCGCTTGGAGTGTGACGCATCTCGGGGTCGCGACCTAATTTACCAATCAGAAGTACTTTATTGACGGAAGCCATGGGGCGAGCCTTTCTCATAGATGCGCGTTGAAAGCGGGGTCTAAGGCCATGCATCTTGATTGGACGCTAAGGCCAGCAATGGTTATAACTAAGCTCGTGACTCGGTCACAAGGAGAATTTACCGGAGCTAGAAAGTGTCCACCCGCCAAAGTTAGGGGTGCCTTTTGCCAGGCTCTAAGGAGTGCTGACCTCATGCTGCAGACGAATTTGAAACGTATCATCGCGCTTTCTCTCACAAGTCTTCTCGCTTACGGAGTGAGCAGCTGCAAGACTGAGGAAAAGCTACCGGACCTAAGCGATAAATTAGCCGGTGCAGTCGATGTCGTCACGGCCCCCAGCGGCAATTATATTTACGCTTTGAACTCAGATTACGAGCGTCGCTACGACAAAGGCTCGATTCTGATTATCAATCCCGATGCCCCCGAAGGCAGCCAGAAGGTAAAAGCGATCAGCGTGCCGCGCATGGGCCGCTCGATGGCCATAGCGCAAAACCTCATGATCGTCACCTATGCCGATCCCGAAGCGAAAGAAGCCGGCCGTCTGCAAATCTGGGATCTCACTTCAGAACTCGAACCGCAAATCGTTGCGGAGATGGATGTCGGCTGCCAGCCGCTCAATGCGGTACTTGCTCCCAGCTCCCCTTACTTTACCGTGAGCTGCAAAGGCGGCTGGATATTGATGGGCAAAAACCCACGAAATACAGCGGATGCACGCGTAACGTTAGATCTGGTTCGTGGATACGAATGGGATCGACGCGCCCTTTATTTTTATGAAACCGGCGGAAAAACCTATCTCTTTGGATTCCCCACCGATCTTGAATCGTTAGATGCCGCTGATCAGACTCTTGAAGATTCGAAAACTTATGTGGCCGCTGACGACACAATTATCGAGGGTCCTAACGGAGTTCCCGATGGATTTGAACTGACGGAAGCCGCCCGTCGCCGGACGATCCTCGCTTCGCCCTATCAAATGTTTATCTATCCTGTGAGTGATGAAGAAGTTGCTTCACAGGGTCCGCAGGATCCAACGGTTCCCGCTTTCAACACGTTCCGTTTTATAGCGGCAGGCACGTATCGCAAACCTTCGCAGAGTAACGCGGAATTGAAGTTCATCAACTTCACTCTGCTTGAAGCCAACGGGCAACCCTCGATTACCGAGCAAATTACAACGCCTACGCTTCACCGCTATCGCACTAACTTCTGGGAGGCCAAGACCGGTCCCGAGCAGAACCCCGCGATATTCTATCTTTCGCAGCGCGGCGATTACGGCTCGGAAAGCAATAACGTTGTGCGCATGTTGCTGAGCGATGCGGGCCTTTCCAATATCGCTACGGTGAAGTTCGAAGACCTGTTTACGGTGAGCCGTGTCTATGGATTTGCCATCGATCGCGATAACGGTGGGCGTTATCCCGGCGACTTTGAATTCGCCACAATCGGCGGCGAGCCCATGCTCTTTGTGAACTCGTTCCGAGACCTGATTTACTTCGGTAATGCGCCGTTTTATTCGGTTACGAGAAAACTCCTCGAAGCCCCGGCCGTAAACCAAGACGTCCCGTCGAGCTTCGATTCCACGGGTTTTGAGGCGTCGTTTTATCAGTTGGCGGTTAGCAAAAGTGGCAAAGTTTTGACCTCGTCCTACTACGGAAACGTCCTTTACTTGTTTGATGGCTCACCAGGCGTTAGTATCAAGGACCAATTGCCCACACGTATTCAATAGTCCCTAAGATTTCGCTCTAACTCGCGGGCCTGATAGAGGACCGCCTGTAAGGAATAGCTCCCGATGCATCTAAAAAAGCTCATCGTCTCAGGATTTAAATCCTTCGCCGATAAGGTGACCCTCAACTTTGACGAAGGCATTACCGGAATCGTTGGTCCCAACGGTTCGGGTAAGTCCAACGTGATCGATGCGGTTCGCTGGGTCATGGGTGAGCAGAATGCGAAGTATTTACGAGGCGAAGTTGCGACCGATATTATCTTTGCCGGATCGGACAAACGAAAAGCCCTCGGCATGGCTGAGGTGACTCTCGTCTTTGATAACCGTGATGGGTCTTCTTTTTGCCCGCCTGAGTATCGTCACGAGACCGAAATTGCTCTTACGCGCCGCCTCTATATCGATGGCGAACGTGAGTACATGATCAATAAGAAGCCTTGCCGCCTCAAGGATATCGTCAGCTTCTTTGCGACGACGGGTCTTGGCGGGCGAAGTTATTCCATGATTCAGCAAGGTCAGGTTGATCGTATTTTAAATGCGAAGCCGGAAGACGTGCGTGAGATTTTGGAAGAGGCAGCAGGTACGCTGATCTTCAAATCGCGGCAGCAGGCAGCGGAAAAGAAGCTAGAGAACACTCAGGAAAATTTAAAACGTATCGATGATTTGCTGCGCGAACTCACAGCTCAGCTCGAAGCGCTGAGAGAGCAGGTCGAGAAAGTTGCCGCTTATAAAGAAGTAAGCGGACGACTCAAAGATCAAGAGCTGAAACTCTTCTCGCATAATTTTAGACATTTTTCGACTAAGCTCCTCGACGTCGCAGGACAGCTGGACGCTGATTCGGATAGCGAGCTTCGGGCGGTGAGCGACCTCACATCCCTTGAAGCGCGTGTGGAAGAACTTCAGTCCACGCTCGCCGAATCGGATCCGGAGCTAGAGCAAGTTCGCGAAGAGATTTCCCATCTTCGCGAGCAGATCGTACGCGCGGAATCCTCTATCACCAGCGCACTCAAAACGCTGGAAAACGGCCAGCGCCGTATGATGGAGATCGAGATTCAGATCGGTGAGGAAGAAGAAAGTCTTAAGACCGTAAATAATTCCCTTGAGACGAAAACCATCGATTTTGATCGGATGAGCATAGACGTTGAGCGGCTCAAGGATTTGATCGAATCTTTTCAAGACGAAGTCGATCAAGTGGAAGAGGCCGCTCTCGTCTTTCAAAACCGAACTCAGGATCTTGAAGACGAGGTGAGAAACCTCGAACACCTATTAGAAAGCAATCGGCTTCGCTTCGACAGTATCGAACGTGATCGTAAACGCCTGCTGATTGAATATCAAACCTACAGCGAACGCAAAAACGCTTTGGATCTCAATGGCAAAGACCTGGAAGAAAAGGTTGAGGCGGCGCGATCCGTCTTGTCAAATCGTCAGGAAGGTCTCGATCAGGAAATTGTAACCAAACAGGATCTTGAGCTGCAGCTGCAAAAGCGCGAGCAGTGGCTGCGCGACTCCTCTCGTCAGCGCGATACCTATAAAGAAGCTTATTTAACGGCGCGGGCTCGCCTGAAAAGTTTGGAAGATCTCGAATTCAGCAGCGAAGATGTGCGCTCGGGCATCAAACGCCTCACGCAAAAACATCCTCAATCAGAAAACTTAATCCTTGGGTCGGTCACCGATTTTGTTGCTTTTGATGATCGCATCAAAGCCTATGCCCCACGTGCGGTCCAAAGTCTAGAGAAGTGGACGGATCGATTGGTCGTTCCAACCACGGATGCGCTTAATTCTTTGACTCAATTGATTCAAGATGAGCAGCTCGGTTCGATTCCTTTATCGATTGCAAGCCTTTGGCAAGACTCAGAACGTGATGAAATCAAGGCTTGGGCCTCGCGGTTTGGTGCCGAGCCTTGTCTGAATGTTTTAAAGCTCTTAGCCGGTTCTCCTGATTGGGTCTCTCAGTTACTCTCGCGTCTTTACTATTCTCCGAATCATTTATTATCGGATGAAGCGCTTCTTAGTCTTCCCTCTGGCATTGTGCTTTTTACAGCACAAGGTCTATTGATCAGTTCGCGCGATGATATTTTGATTCACAGCTCCGCGAGCAAAGGCAGTCTAAGCCGTAAAAGCGATATCGAGACCCTGAGTCTTTCGATGCAAGAGAGCGAGCATCTGCTCAAAGATCTCCAAGAAGAAATGGATTTTGCGGATCTTCAGCAGGTCGAAGACGCGGCTCGCGTTCGTGAGTTGTCCGATAGATTAGGCGTACAAAACAAAGAGACTCTGGCCGCTATGGGGGCCATGCAACAGCTCACAAACCAGCTTCAGCATTTGGATGAGCAGCGCGTTCAAAATGAACAAAAAATTGTTGAACTCGACTCCCGCGAGCGCGAACTTGTGAAAGAGCTTGAAGCTCTAGGCGAGTCGCGTCTGTCACTCGGACAGGAAAAAGAAATTCAACAGGGTGAACTTGAGAGCCTGCAGGACGAATTTGCGAGTATCGGGGAGCGGCGTGAGGAAGTCATGCGCGTTCATCAGCAGCGGCAACTCGAACTCGCCAAAGTCGAACTTCGCGCTCAGAGCACTCAAGAGGGGCTGGAGCAAAGTCGCACGCAGTTGACTCGCCTCCAAGGGGCTTTGCAAAGACGTTTGGAAGAGCGCACCCGTATCGAAGAAGATATTCGTGTTGCGGAATCGACTCAGATTCAAGCCACCCAAGAAATCGAAGTCTATATTCACCGCCGTGAGGAACTCGAAGAAGCCCTCGCCGTTCGTCGTGAGCACAGTGCGGGGATATTCGAAGAGCTTCGCGTGCTCGAAGGCCGTCTTAAAGAAGGTCGCGACCAGCAGATGAAGATCGAGCGGGAAAAATCGAAGAAAACTGTCGAGCTGGAACGCCTAAAAACGGTCAGTCGCAGTCTTCTCGATCAGGCGCAAGAGAAGTATCAGGTCGATTTGATGTCGCATCCGCATGTCGATGATCCCCAATTTGATCCGGATAAAACCAACCGCGAACTCAATAAACTGCGCACGCAGCTTGAAGGCATGGGAGCCATCAATATGGTTGCGGTTGAGCAGTATGAGAAGATTTCGGGCCGAAGCGAATTTATCCATGCGCAAAAGGAAGAAGTCCTCGGCAGTATTCTTCTCCTTGAAGAAGCGATAGAGGAAATTCGCGAAACCTCGAAAGATAAGTTCCTGGCGACTTTCGAAGTCGTGAACCAAAACTTTATGGAACTCTTTCCTATCCTCTTCCCCACAGGCGAAGCGCGTCTTGAGCTTACGAGCGATGATGCGATGACGGCAGGGGTCGAGATTATGGTTCGCATGCCCGGGAAAAAGCCGCGAAGCATGAACCTTTACTCAGGGGGAGAGAAAGCGCTGACAGCGATCTCGCTCATCTTTGCGCTTTTGAAAACCAAGCCTACACCGTTTTGTTTCCTCGATGAGGTTGATGCGCCGCTCGATGAAGCGAACGTCGGCCGGTATAACCTTGTCCTCGATGCTCTCTCGGATCGATTCCAATTCATCGTCATTACCCACAACCGTCGTACGATGGAAGTGCTTGATCAACTCTACGGAGTGACGATGCAAGAGGGTGGTGTCTCGACCGTGGTGGGCGTGGATATGAAGAAGGATCTACCGGCTCACCTTCAGAAGGCCTTTAAAGTAGAAAAAGCTCCAGCAGGGGCTGAAGCTTGATTTTTCTTTAGCGAGGGGCGCGAGCTGCGTCCTTTGAAAAAACTCAGCTCTCTATCTTCTCAACGATCAATTCAATCATCTCTTCCGGCTTGGTGTAGAACTCACCGAAGTTATACGTTTCGGTAAACCATTCCGTAATGGGATCGCTTTCGCCGGTCTTCATCGACTTAACCAAGTCAGGGTAGGTCGAACTCAGATCGACCAAACGGGCCGTTACCCCTGCGCCTTCTGGTTTGCTGGCTGGGTATTTCTTGCGTAAGTATTTCACGA
>JAZKGL010000284.1:0-18037 GCA_040385935.1 Bdellovibrionota bacterium | reverse complement strand
GACTCTTAATGGTTTCATCTGGTCCTCAGCGCGAGTGAAATTTAAGCACGTGAGCGTCGGATACTTGATGTTCAGCTTGTTCAACCAGAGCGACTGATTCGATGAGTTCGGCCTCTGTGGCTAGAATGTGAGGTTTGTTGTGGAGGTAGAGATAAAGCTGATCAAGCTGCTCTTTCAGCGACTCTTTAGCGATCACTGGAACCTTAGTGTGCGCAACCGTATGGCTATCGCCAAGGCCGTAGTATTCGCAGGTTTGAGCGATATAATCGACTAGGCAAACTCCCTCGGTGCCCGTCACTCGAATCGATCGCATGCGCTGCGGAGTCAACCAGTTAACATGCACAGTTCCTGTTACGCCACTCTCAGAACGAATTGTGACCTCGGCCGTATCAAAGATATCGGAGTTTCTCGTGCAATGTCCGACGCCATACACAACTTTAATCGGTCCAAGAAGCATGCGAAAAACATCGAGTTCGTGCACCCCTAGATCCAAGATTACGTTATTTCCAGGCTTAACGTTGCGCGGAAAACCACCTGCGCGCAGACCGTTGACATGCACCACGCGGCCGATCACTCCACTCTTTATGACTTCAGCAAGCGCCTTGACCACGGGATTGCACCGCTCGATATTACCCACCGCTAGCTTTTTGCCCTTAGCCTTTGCCAGTGCAACGAGTTCTGCGGCTTCGGCTTCAGTCCCAGCCGCAGGTTTTTCGACGAAGACGTCAACACCGCGATTGAGAAGCGCGGTGACTAGCGAATAATGAAGTTCGGTTGGAGCAGCGACAATGGCTAGATCAAACGCCAAATCAGGATCGAGTTGTTTGTAAAGGGGAACAGGTTTTGCAGACTCAGGAAGACTCTCGGTTACAGGATCGACGACGGCTACGAGATCATAACGCGGATCATCCTGCAGAACACGAAGATGATTTTTCCCCATGTGACCAAGGCCGAATAGACAGCTACGAATCTTTGTCATGACAAACTCCCAGAGCCCAGAGACTATGAATAGCGCCAAAGATATCGTTTTCGGCCCGGGATAACCAGTTAAACTTGAACGCGAAGGCGCGCTACGAAAAGTGTGTCGGCGTCGGTGTCGGGAGAACCTTTGATGGTTTGCTCAATGACAGTGAGGCCGAGTTCTTTTGCAGCGCGATTTACCACAGCCTCGTTCTCAGCGACCAACCAACTACAGGTTGCGTAAACAAGTTCTCCACCCGCTTTTAAGTGAGGCAAAACCTTCTTAATGATGCTGAACTGTAGATTGTGAAGCTCAGAGAGGTTTGATTCGGAGATTTTAAATCGTCCATCCGGGCTTCGTCGCCAAGTGCCTGATCCTGAGCAAGGCGCATCGACTAAGATGACATCAAAGCCTTGAGCCGCCTTACTTGGACGATCAAAATGGTTGGACCCATCCCAGAGCACTGGGTGTACATTTTTAAGTTTCGCTCGCGCGGATCGTTTCAAAAGCTCTGTGCTTTTATAGGCTCGAACGTCGGAGGCATAGATATAGGCCTTTGGGTGAAGACTAGCGAGCTGAAGACTTTTACCTCCCCCACCGGCACAAGCGTCCCAAATAGTGCCCCCATCCTTGACTTGAACACTCAGACCCAAAAGTTGAGATCCGTAGTCCTGAACTTCAGCCAATCCATCTTCGATAACGGGAGTGCCGGTAAAATTCTTTTCGGCGAGTATCTTGTAGGCGAGTCCTGAGCTTTCAAACGGTACATTTAACTCACCGAGTAGCTTTTCGAGGCGGGGCTTTTTGTCGAGATGATTTAATCGCAACCAAAGGGGTGCGCGCGTTAAAAGTTTAGATAAAAACGCTTCTTTCTGATCGTCTGACCAGCCGGAAGCTTGGATTCGCTCGTTTAGGTAGCTGTCAAACCACGGTGAGAGTCCGCCGCTTGCCTTGTCATCGAGTTTTTCAATGGCTTCGAAAAAACTGTGTACGTCCCACTCTTTGATCTTCTGCCAAGCGATCATGGGTTCATAGTCTTTCAACTCGTCCAGTCCCAGGGCACGACGCATTATGGAGAAAACAGCATCTGCATAAAATCGTCGGTCCTTAGAGCCAAAGCGCTTATCCTGCTTCAGGCGATTCACGAGCCAACGATCAAGCTGGGGCACTTCGCGTTCAGCGCACAGATCAGTCCATATTCTCTTTAGATGAGGCGTACGGGGTGAGGACAGAAGATTCAAAGTATTCATTAATGCAACCGATCTTCTGCAAGTTGAAAGCGCTGTTGACCGCGAAACGTCACGGCCAGGATTGAGCGCTCCTCTGCATTCGAATTGTGTAGAATAAGACGCTTAGAACCGATCAAGGTCGAGCCGATGGCTAAGGCTTTGTCGGCGAGAACGAAACCTGCTGATTCAATCAACACAGCCGTATCCTCTCCCTCGCCGATAAGAATCTCGGCTCCCGGTCCGACGAATTTTCTTTCCATCACCGCTTCAGGGACCTGAAACAGGATAGAGGAAGGGGGATTCGCCTTGATCCAAGAGCTTTTGCTCTCGTCATCTCGGTAGATGCGCACCGAAGGTATCGCAACTCCGCCAAGAGCCTCCGGTTTATGGATTTCGATATCCACAGCCTGAATGAGCGCCTCGCCCTGGGCGGGCGTCAAAAGGAAAACCGCCAGAGCCTCTGCCGCACTCTCAAGCAATCGAAACCGTGAATAGGTGAGAATAAACGCCAACTGCTTGGCTATCAAAGAATAGTCAACTGTGCGTGACAGTATACCGCTCAGGCCAGCTGGGCTCACGTCGAGATAGAGTTTGATATCGAGACGAAGGAGCTGGCTACGAATCTTTTCTTCCGGATTTACACCAATTACGCAGTGAACGACAAGATCACGAAGCGTGATGACGTCGAGTGGCCGACCCGTGGTTTTGGATAAAACTGTCATGGCATTCTCCCTAGCGGCCCTTTTTAATACGTCTCATCCGACTTGTCGAGGCCAGCCTTATCACTATTTTCTTTTACGGCGCACCATGCTAACGTCCGCTTTTTCTTCGGGCGCCCCCTTAGAGGCCAAACGGGAGAGCAACCATGGACCAGTCGCGCGTTGATCTTAAGTTAATTAGTCAAAATGACAATATATTCGCCGGTCGTCACTATCCTAAGCCCTTTGCCTTCAACCATGAAGTCGCGGAGGTCTTCGACGACATGGTTCAGCGGTCTATTCCTATGTATCGTGATGTAACCCGGTTTACAGCCGATTGGGTTCTTCATTTCTATCAAAGCGGAACTTCCATTATTGATATCGGTTGCTCAACCGGTACCACGACTCATCAAATCGCTCACCGCTTAAGCGAACCGGCTGCGTTTATGGCGATTGATAGTTCGGAAGCTATGATTCGTCGTGCAGAAGAAAAGCTCTCCGATCTTCCTTTGCAGCATAAACTGCATTTGATGTGTAACGATGTGATGGCGGTGAGTTTGCCTAAGGCTTCGGCTGTCGTCATTAACTACACTTTGCAGTTTCTTCCCGTCTCTCAGAGAAAACTTTTGCTGCAGCGAATCTACGAAGCACTCGTTCCTGGTGGCATCATACTTATCAGTGAAAAGGTTCGTCATGGCTCGCCGGCTTTTCAAGAGCTTGGCACTCAAATCTACGAAGATTTCAAAGAACGCCAAGGTTATAGCCGCACCGAAATCGAAAAGAAAAAAGAGGCTCTTGAGAATGTTTTGATTCCATTCACGGAGGCCGAACATAGAAAACTCCTTGAAGAGAGTGGTTTCACCGCTGTGGAATCGGTAATGAAATGGAATACATTTATGACTCTCGTCGCGCAAAAGGGCTACTGACATGCCGCTTTGGGAAGATTTACTCTCAGCTTCGGTCGATCGCGAAAAACTTTTTTTGCTCCGTAGTGAACTCGACAAGAAAAAGGATGACCCTCGTTATCAATCGATTCAAGAGATTCTTTCCCTTGTTCAAAAGGAAAAGATTCGGGCGAAGGATTGGGCCGTCGAGGGTAGCGCCGTACGAATTGGGCGGTCCGATGACCTTTCACCTTTGCAGCACGAGTCACTCCTCACCGCACTCAATCAATTCAAGCCTTGGAAAAAGGGACCGTATACGATCTTTGGGCACGAGATCGATAGCGAGTGGCGAAGCGATTTAAAATGGGATCGCGTTTACGCTGAGCTTGGGTCTGTGAAAAACGAGGTGATAGCGGATATCGGCTGTCACAATGGATACTTTATGTATCGCATGGCGGCCGAAGGCGCTAAGCATGTGATCGGCTTTGAACCTGTCCCTGTTAATGCTTTTAATCATCAACTTTTGCAGACGTTTTGTCCTGTTCCTGAGATTTCCTTTGAACTCTTCGGCGTCGAGCACATCGATCTTTTTCCCGAAACCTTCGATACAATATTTTGCATGGGCATCCTTTATCATCACACCGATCCGATCGGACTCCTGCGCAAAATGAAATCAGCCCTTAAACCTAAGGGGCGCATCGTTATTGATTGTCAAGGGATAGAGGGTGAAGACTCGATTTCGCTGACGCCGAGCGGGCGTTATGCAGGCGCAAGTGGAGTGTGGTATTTGCCAACTCTCATCGCGCTGCAAAATTGGATTAAGCGCGCAGGGCTTAGCCAGCAGCGCTGCATTTACTCCGAACCTTTAAGCCCTATTGAGCAACGTGCGACCGACTGGGCCGCTGTGAAAAGTTTGGTGGATTTTCTAGACCCCACCGATCCTAGCAAAACAATCGAGGGCTATCCTGCCCCATATCGGCATTATGTGATTGCCAAAGTTTAATCGAGGCTCAGAGCTTTGCGCAGTGGATCGGCTTCAGATAGGCGACTAAGGGTTCTCGCCGCTAAGGTGGGATTGACTTCGCGAATGCGGTAGTACGCGTCTTTCCTTACTACCGCGTTGTCAAATTCTGCACTATAGCTCGAAACATAGGTTTTCAGACTCTCCAAAGCCTCGGGATCTTTATAAGCCAAAAGACCGAGGTTTCGAACAGCCGTGGCCAACTCACTTCTTAAACTCATCGTTGAAACATTGGGTTCTTTGGCTGCGATGAGTTCGCCTTCGTTGTCAAACGCTGGGATTTTACGTTCGAGCACCTGAGTCCAAAGTGGAACAAAGTCCGCCGATCGCAGTTCGTTGGCAAGGAATATCACTCGGCCTCTCTCACTTGCATCGCTGGATCCAATTGATTCGAGAAGATGTGTAAAATAAAGTGCCATCTCTGGCTGCCATTGACTTTCTAAAGTCTCTACAAATTTTAATGTGGGCACAGACTGCATGAAGTCGGTATTTTTAAAGGCCTCCTGAAACTCAGCTTCATTGAGCAGTGGTTTCACATCGGCGGCAGGTAGAGCTTTTGCTGCCAATTTCATGGGAGCGATGGCAGCCTGCTTGAGAGCAGGAGAAGAAACGCTTGCGAGTAAAGCTTCCGAATCGATAGATTCAGCCTCGGGACTGACTTCGCGGCTCGAATAGCGATACAAAAGCAAAAGAAAAATCATGACGGCTAACGCAGTAAAGCTTTTCATAGAGACTTCCTAATCAAAAGCCTTCGCCACTCACACCAAGTTCAGTCGACCACTTCTTACAATCGCCCTGCGCCTTGCGGCCGGTCGTGTCACCATTATAATTGTAGTTAAGTTCATTTTTGTAAAGAGATACTGCCGATGGCTTGAGCTGTTTGCAAAAGTCGAAGTCGCAGGATTTCAAAAGGAAGGTCGAGAGAACAGCGGCATTCGCTGTTCCGGCACACGGCAGATAGGTTTTATCCTCAACATCGTGCTTACGATTTCGAGTGTGAAGGGATTCGTGATAAGCTAGCATCCCTCGATAAAACATCAGGTTTGGGTCTTGAAAGCGACGTGAGGCATACTGCTCGGTGATTCCACCACCTCCGCACCACGTTATCATATCGCTGCCGTACTGAGCATAGGCACCATACGTGCAAGCGCCGTCCCAACTGATAGTTTTGATGTGGTTATAGAAGTTGTCGCGATACGACTTTTCATCGACAGCAATCCAAATGTCGATACCGTCTTCTAAGAGCTGAGCCTGACCCTTTGACAAAGCACTTACGTTGACCTTACCATCGCGAATATCATTGATGCCGGACAAAGGAATAAGAGATTGCGACGACTGATCGAGAACTTGTCCGCCATCACGCGTTTTCACGTTTAGCTTTTCCAAAATGAACGGAAGAGCAAGAGAGTTTTCGGGATCGGCTTTGTGAGAGATGGGAAGTTCCCAGGCGCATCCGGCTTCCATACCCTGATCTTTGATAGCAAAATAATCGGCGCAGCTCACCACTACAGCGAGTTGATTGTCGCTCTTCTCCATCTTGATTGCCGCACACTCTTTGATTAGGCGACCACCAAGACTCTTCGTCTTCAGTTCGCCTGAGTTATATTCGGCCTTCGCCTTAAGGGAATACAGAGCACCGCTCACAGAGTTTGGATTAAAGATCTTTGTGGTCGTGCCGCTTGCGATGAGATAACACTGCTCTCTACGGGCGTCGTCTGAAGCTTCGAGTTTAAAGTCTAAGGCATTGAGCGCAGCGATTTGGGTCGTAATTTTCTCAGGAACACTTATGTTTTCAAAGACCTTGCCAAGCAGGTTTTGCTCCTGAGTATTGGCGATCATCAAAAGGCCTTCTTTTAACGCGGCCTCCGGCTTTGCCGATCCAAGAATTGAAGCTACCGAGTCTGCAAGAGGATCGAAGAAAATGTCGGTCGCTTCTTTTTTCCCTGAGGCTTCGATGCTGACCGATAAAGCGCAGCGCAGGCTCTCACCATTTTTTGCCAAATAATCAGCGAGAAAGACCTTCACATCCGCACCGAAGTGCGAGCGCCACATCAAATAAAGATCGGCGCCGGTGAATCTCTTTGCCATTTCAAATGAATCAGGTGAATCGCTGAGGCCGATATCTTTACAAAGACGGTTGGCCAAGGCTTTTTTCTCATCATCGAGAATGACACCTTTTTTGACGAGGATGGCTCGCTTATAGATTAATGAGGCACTGCTTAGCTTGGTATCCAGTGTGATCTTTAGACTGCCAAATGTAAAATCATAGGCGTCAAGCTCTGGCGTTGCCGATAGCTTTAGATTAAGTGGTTCGCCAGGAAGCGTAGCAGAGCCCGGAAGATCGGTATCTACACTGGGTAAGTCGGTCGCTTGACCATCACCCGAATTCGCTTCGCGAGACTTGGCTCCGGCACCATCGCCTTTTGAGTAACTGTTTCTCTGTGGTCCGGAATTACAGCTCGTGATGAGGCCTGTGAGTGTGCTGAGAAGGACGGCGTTTGCAAAAAAAGCTCTCGTCATACATCGTCCAATCAAAGGGCTTAGGAAACTGGCCTAAGTCTCTGATCGGACGATCAAATATCATTCTTTAATATAGAGCGCCAAAAAACCGTAACTCTCTGTAATGTATGTCTTTAAGAAAGAATTATTCCGACGAATTAAAACTCATCCCACCGACCGCGTTAGGCGTTTTAACTTGAGGCGGCGCTCAAGCGCGAGGTCGAGAAGCTTGCCAATCAATTGCGATCCGCTGTATCCAGCATGTTCGAAGAGCTTAGGGTACTGCGAGATCGAGGTAAAACCTGGGAGGGTGTTGACCTCATTCAAATAGAACTTTCCGCTGCTCTTTTCGAGGAAGAGATCGACGCGAGAAAGCCCGTGAAGACTCAGGGCTTTGAAAACTTTCAAGGCTAGATCCGCCCCTTGTCTGGCGACGGCCGGATCAAGTTTCGCCGGGACTTCGACGGTAGCTTTACTCGTACTCGCATACTTTTCTTCGTAAGAATAAAAACCTTGATCCACCCCGACTTCCCCTGCCGCGCTAATCTCAGGCGCATAGGCACCGAGACAGGCGTATTCGATCTCGCGGACATTCATTCCGGTTTCAAGGAGTATGCGTTCATCAAACTCGAAAGCATACTGAATCGCATCTTTGAGTTCTGCGCTATCTTTGGCTTTGCGTATGCCAACCGAACTTCCAAGGCTCGCAGGTTTGACGAAGATAGGAAAAGTTAAATGACTCTCAGCTTCCTTCATCACCGCGGCTGCATTTGTTTCCCACTCGTGCGTACGCACAGCGACGTAAGGAACGATGGGAACGCCTGCGGATTCGGCGAGTTGTTTGGCTACGACCTTGTCCATGGCAATGGCCGACCCTAGCAGAGAGGGACCTACGTAAGCGACATCCTTGAGTTCAAAGAATCCTTGCAGACAACCATCCTCGCCCGTCGTACCGTGAATGATGTTGAAAACGACGACATCATCACCGGGCTTTCCCTCACGAGAGAAGAATTTGTCGAGCAAGGCTTTTGACTCGGCATCGCCGGACTCGTGTTTGTCCACGGGGAGAGATACGGGAATATTCTTTTCGAGTTCGACGCGATTTTGTGCATGCCAGACACCGGTTTTGTCCACTGCGAATGCATAAGCGTCGTAGCGATTTCTATCGATGTTTTTGAAGATATAAGAGGCGCTGCGGCAGGAAACTTCGTGCTCTGTCGAGCGTCCGCCATAGACCACGATCGCTTTAGGCTTGGCCATAAATTCTCCCTGAGTTTTACCTTGGTTATAATAACAAAGTCACCCAGGATTCGAAGCGCTTTTTCTTATTCGGCAACGATTTCAAAAGTCGGTTCTGTCATGGTTGCCGAAGCGATCGTGTTCGCCCAGACGGCCTTGATCGTGAAGTTGAGACCATGATTCTCTTTCAGCAAAAGCGTCTGCGTTAGAGAGACGACAGGTGCGCTCAGAGTGAAGCTCAAATCGGAGCTTTCATTATCGCCGCCGACTACGGAGGGTTCGAAGCTCACGGTAAGGCCGGTGAATGTACGGCCTGCCCATTCATCGGCGATTCGTTTGAGTAGAATTTGAGGACGATCAACAATTTTGAACGTTGTCGGTGTATCGAGCAAATATACATCACCTTCAGCGCTGTTTAGTACGATCGATTGAACAGTATAGGTTTGAAACTGGGGATCGCGGTCCCCTGTCGCTGAAGCGGGAGCCCGAGCGACACCATACATCTGTATCTCAAGCTTGGTCTCATCGCTGAAAGCCCCACAGGCCGAAAGCGACGAGGCCAGCAGGATCATTGTTACAAATCTGGTTATGGTAAGTTTCATGTTTGGCTCCTCTTGTCTTTAGAGGTATCGGCAGAGCTGGACCGCAATCAACGGTCTGTTACACTCTTAGCATTCTCCCAATATAATTCAGGGGATTAGCATGTTTTTGAAGTTCCGAAATTACTTGATTTATAGCTTTATTATCGCAGGTCTATCGTCATCAGGCTGCGGTAAGAAAAACTCGGAAGAAGCGCCGACTAATACCTGGGATGGGGCATCTGATCGCAACACGAGCGATCTCACACTGAAGGATATCGAGCCATGAGATTCTTCCTTTTGCCTGTACTGCTTCTGCTCACCGGGGCTTCACCCGAGCGTTCCTCCCCTGTAGGAACACTCGGATCCGTGCGTTATACGCTGGGCAGTGCATCGTCGGCGAATCAATCACCCGACTCCGAACTCTTATCGCTCAGTGGTGGGGCCGCAGAATTTCTAGCGCCCCTCAATTCATTTTCGGAGCTAGATCGCCTAGCTTTTCTAAGTCATAGCGCGACAAACCTTTGCGGTAGCATCGACTACTTCCCCCTTGGATACACACTTGCTGAGACGCAGACGCACGCCCCGTCTTATCTATCGACAGAGCTTTATTTTCCAGCGCTTTCTTCATTGATCACAGCCGTTGATCTTGATCAAATGAATCAAACTCTCGCGACACTGACCGCTCTGCCCTCGCGATTTCATCGCCATTCCACGGGACAAAACGCTGGCGCAGCGGTGAAACAAATTTGGGCGTCAAAACTCAATACCACATTGCCAAGCACCTTCAGCCTTGCCGAAATCACGCACGTTTCCACTCCACAAAAATCGGTGGTTGCCACGCTCCCAGGCGATAGTGAAGAGACTGTCATTCTAGGCTCGCATCTTGATACGATCAACTCAGAGGAAGGAATTGAGGGTCTCTCTCCAGGCGCTGACGATGATGGTTCAGGCGTGGCAATACTCACAGAAATCCTGCGTATAGTCGAAGCTAACGGTCTTCGATTCCACCGACGCATTGAGCTACATGCCTACGCCGCGGAAGAAATAGGTCTGGTAGGAAGCCGTGAGCTTGCCGTGCAATACAAGCGCGAGGGAAAAGCGATTGCCGGCATGCTGCAATTTGATATGGCTTATTACAGCCAACCTGCCGATCTCGGGCGACTCTTCTTTCTTGAAAATTACACGAGTCTTGATTTGACACGAAACGCTATTCGGTTGACCAAGCGTTACATCGGAGACGTGTATGATCGCGGTGTGCTCCCGCTATTCGCCGCCAGCGATCATAGATCTTGGTGGGAACAAGGCTATCCGGCTTTGTTTCCTTTTGAGAACCCAACGGCCGATAATCCTTCTATTCATACGGCAAAGGATACGATCCTTCAGTTCGACGATGGTCTTCGCATGAAGCGTATGGTTCAGCTCGGTCTATTGTTTTTATCTTACCAGGCCGGTTTGAAAACTCTGGATGCTGAGGCGCCTGCAGAAGTGGAAAAACTCCGCACAACTAAGGTGGCCAAAGATCTATTTCTGAATCTGGAAGGCGCAAGAGACAGCTATACTTTATCGGCCTCAACTCCCGCGACCGCGGCATACCTGGAGATTTGCCGAATTGAAAACGCAGGCGACTTTCGTTGCCTCGGGCCAAGACTAAAGTTGACTAAGGGCGTTTCGCTCTCAGGGAGAAACGTGTTTGCAGCGAAATTGAGCTTTGCGGGAGGCGAAAAATATCGTGTCGAAGCTTTCGATGCGTCCGACACGCTCATCGCGCGTCGGCATATCAGCTTAGAAATTAAAGATCTACCCAGAGCGCAACCTGCGGGAGAATAAAGTCGTCCTGCTCGTTAGGCTTTAGATCGGTTTTCACACCAGCGACATCACGTCTGTTGAACTTGAAGTTATAAACGCCAAGCAGTGGACCGATTCGAACACTGCTCACTTTGAAGCCATAACCTAGTTCGACTATCCAAGCAGACTTTGCAAAGTAAGTCGTGCTCTCGCCTTCTATCGTTTTCTTAGCTCCAAGAAGCCAGGACGCATGAGCGACAATACCCTCGGCTCCCGAGTAACCCACGGTCAAGCCAGGTGCCGTGTAAACGGTTTTGCTCGTGCCGCTGAATCCAGGCAGTGTCGACTTCGACTCGATTTCACCCTGCAGATATTTTAAACCTAGACAAATTCCACTTAAGTTATAACACACGCCCAGGTTGACAAAAGTGTAGACGTTTTGAGATTTCACACTATCATTCGTATCAGGTGTTGCTTCAACCGCGCGACGAGATCCCTCTTTGAAATAAATCAAAGACAGGCTCGGCGTAAGTATCTGTGCGGAAGCCTTGCTTGAAAGCGCAAAGAGCAACCCAAGACTCATCCAAATTTTTATCGACATGACCTATTCCTCCAGACTTAAGGCTCATCGGTCGCGATCTCGGAATACTTCAGTATTTTCCAATAGATTCCCGATAAAACTGGGGTTTTCCCATCCCTCGAATGCCTAAGCTTCAACGTTTATGTCTATCGGCCAAGATATTTATTTGCCACTTCGAGAAAATGTCCCTGGAGACCCTTCGAACGCTTGTGCTAAAAATTGGAGTCTGAGTATTTCTGTGAGGATTCGTCATGAGCGCCCAGCTACATCTCGTCACGCCAGATCAATGTTTAGTCGAGCACGTGACAACGAGTTTGCGAGCGCTCAAGACCGAGACCTTGCGCCGAACTCTTTTGATCGTCCCAACGCAAAGACTCGGGACTGCGCTCTTGGTTCGTCTGTTGGAGACCCGCGCCGCGCTGATTCCACCGGAAATTCTAACGATGGAATCGCTCATACGCAGCCGCCCGATCGATGATTCCGCCGAAGGGCTCTATGCTACCGCTCACGATGTGACGATTGATCTACTGCTGCGTGCAAGACTTGAAGAACATCCTTATAAGCATTTAAAACTAGGCCATGAACGCGAGCTGAGACTGCTCTACGGCGAACTCTTTGATCACGAACTTCGTTATGAAGGCCTTGAAAATCTAAAGACGACGATAGCCGAAGACATTTATAAAAATGACGCCCATCTCGGTAGCCTCTATGATCGTGCGTTAGAAATTGAAGCCGTATTTAATTATTTGGATCATGCGCTTGAAGACCTTAAGCTGAGGGCCCGCACTCATAGCCTTTCTAATGACGCAAAACTCCTTTCGAGCGCTTGGAGGGCGAGCAGTGCCCATTATGAAAGAATAGTCTTGCTCGGATTTACAAGTATGGCCAAGAGCTGGCAGATCCTTCTTCCGGAGCTACTCGCTGACGATCGAGTATCGTTTTGGTTGAGTGAGTCTCCTAAGCTTTACCACGCGCAGAGTCCACTCAAATCCCTTATCGAGACCATGGAGTCTTTGAAACCGCAGATAGTGCGTGAAGAGCCGCTGACGAGTGAGATCAAAGCCTTTCACTGCTTCCTCGCGCCCTCAATTCGCGATGAGGTTTTATGGGCGCGAAAGATCGTGAATGAAGCGATACAAAAAGGCTTTTCCCCGTCTAAGATCGGTATCCTAGTGACCGACGAAAGACTTTACGGGACGGCGATTCGCAGCGCGTTTGAACAAGGGCCTCTCGAAACCAATATCGCTTTGCCGGAGAGCTGGGGCGGTACACTTGCCGGCCGGCACCTCTCCGCTATCCTTCAGTTTTGGCGCGAGCGTCAGAGCCTTCCGAGCCTTTTAGCCTTTATGGATCACCCGCTCACCAAGGTCCAGTGGCCCGAGGCCGACACTTTGAAGAAGCTGCGTGCTGGCTTGATGCGAGCCGGAGTTCCGTCGGGACTTGATGCCACGCGTTTAGAACTCAGAGAGGAATTTCAGGAAGAATTTGAACGCCTCGCCCTTTTTCTAAAGCCTCTACGACTCGATCAAGTACTTAGCCTCACGCAGTGGCTGGAGCGGTTGGATGAAACTGTTGCGACCTTTCATTACTGGGAAAGCTTTATCGGTCGCGATATTTTGCAGTCGAGTCAGGAACTCTATGAGGATTTCACGGCTTCATTGAAGGCCTCGGGTTCACGGCAACCTCTGATGTCCGGTCAGAGCTTTTGGGATCTGGTCGAAGGCCATCTATTAAAAGGAAGCGTGCGCGGAACGGGCGAGCCCTTATCAGGCCTGCAGATCATGAGTCTATCGGAGGCGCGATACTTTCCATTTGATCTGGCGATTATCCTTGGTTGTCATGAAGGTTGTTTTCCAAAGGCGCTTCCCCAAGATGAGCTGCTGGATAACTACCTGAAGAAAAAAGTTGGGCTTCCGGGTTGGGAAATGCTTGAAGCGATGGAGGATCAGACCTTTCACTTGCTCAAAGCGCGGCTGCCAAACCTTATCCTACTCCGATCGTCGCGGCTAGGCGAAGAACAGCTTGTGCGCTCTCGCTTCACCGAGGCTCTTTTGGCTAAGAATCAGCTCGAAGAAACCGTGCTTCCAACAGCCGAGGACTTTGAAGCGATTGAGCTGAGTCCCTTAGCTGATGAAGGACAGATCGAGGCATGGCTTGATTTCAGCACCGGCCGAATCTCGGCCAGTCGCCTGGATAAACTGCTGCATTGTCCCTATAGCTTTTTGCTCGACAGTCTCGGCATTCAAAGCGAAGCTTCGCGAACCGATGAAGCGGATACACGGCGCGAGGGTGAATGGCTTCATTCCGTTTTGCAGTCGTTTATAACCGGCAAAGGCCCTAAGGGCAAAATCGCTGATCCGTTCAAGCGTTCCGATCTATCCGAAGAACAGGCGGTTGAGCGGATCAATTTTATCACCAATGCTATGGTTCCGATCGACTTGAAAGAATCGGCCCTCCTCCATCACCTCAAAGCCTATTCGTGGCCTCGTTATATCCAGCATCTTTATCGCTCGGTGGACGCCGATAAGAGCTTTCGGGAATTTAACTTTGGTCAGACCTACAGTGAGGTCACGGTCAAAGTTCGGGGCACCACGCGCGAGCTTCATGGCCGAATTGATGCTCTCGATTTTTCGAGTCAATGGACCTTCGTCACCGATTTTAAGCGGCGAACGGTCCCCAGCCAGGACAAGTCCAAAAAAGGAATGAACGCGCAACTCTCTCTTTACGCCTTAGCCCTGCAGCAGAGATCTCCTGTGAAACCAACGACTCCGCTCGTTCTTGGATACTGGAACATTTATGAAGGCAAGTGGACGGCGCATGGACTCGACGAAGTGAACCGCACCCTACTCCTCGCGGGTGAGCTGTGTACGAAGAACACGCCGACCATTCCCAACATGATCGACAGCCTTATCCTCTCGTGGGAATGGCGTGAAAACGAAATTCTTTCGGCCAAGCGCTTTTACGCAGATCCTGGCGAACAATGCAAACACTGCGATTACGCTGGTCTTTGTCGCAAGGATGATCCCCGCGTCAAGGATCGCATCGCACAGCAGAATGCTTTAGAACAGAGATTGGCGGGGAATCATGCTTAATCCACAGAATCCCTATAAAAGCTCCGTCGTTCGTGCTTCGGCAGGCAGTGGCAAGACCTATCAACTCTCGCGCCGATTCTTGTTTCTCGTGGGCGCCGGAGCGAGTCCATCTTCGATTCTAACAGTCACATTCACGAAAAAGGCCGCCGCCGAGATGCGAGCGCGCATCCTCGATCTCGCGGCCAAGCTTTTGGCGAGTGACTCCGAGCGTCAGACCTTTGAAGAAGAGCTGCAAAAATTTTACGCCCAGCGCGATAACCTCGATGCCCCAAGACCATTGACAGCTCTCGAAACCGCATCCAAAATCCTTGCGAGTACGCAGTCGCTCCGCATCTCGACGATCGATGCGATCCTTCTTGAATGGTTAAAGAAGTTCCCTTACGAATCGAGCGGCGAAGGCGCGCTCGCCATACCTCCACGCTTTGATCTGATGTCGCCTTATGAAGAAGAAAAAACTCAAAAAAGATCTTGGTCGCGCACTCTGCGCGCGATGAACGAAATCGATAGTGCTTCTTTGGGCAATCTTTTGGAGAATCCTGAAGAGATCCACTTCGTCGAAATCGAGAATCGTTTAAAAGAACTGCAAAAGCACGAATCGTTTCTTTGGCTCTTAAAACAGCAAAGGCCTCACCTGGGCGGAAAGCTCGTGGAGCATCCAATCGATGAAGACTGGTCCGATGCCGGCGAAGCCGGTTTGGTCGAGGCGCTCTCACCCTACTTCCGCAGTCTTTCCGAATCGATTTCCAAAGATCGGCAGAACGCTCTTGGCGAGGCCTTATCCCAAAAGACTTTGCACGCGCTTAAAGAAGGCAAATTCATCACGGGAGCCAGCCAGGTTCACGGCAACACCTTTCGCACAGCGAAGAAAACGGATCGCCATACCGAATCGATCGAAGCGATTGATCGCTTGGCCTTGAGCTATTCCGCTTATCTTCTGAAGAACCGCCTCAATAAAACGGGCGAAATTCTTATGAAGATATTTGAGGGTTATCAAACCCAAACGAGTCAGATCAAATACGAAGAGAAATCGCTCGGCTTCTCCGATCTTATCAAGGGCGGCTACTATCTCTTTAGTCACGATCAGGCAGCGGGTGCTCGCTATCTTCTCAATCGATCGATTCGCCACCTTCTGCTCGATGAATTTCAAGACACGAGTGTTTTGCAGTGGACTGTGTTTCAGACCATGGCAGAGGAAATGCTTTCCGGCGCCGGTTATCGAAGCCCCGATGAACTCGACCCGACCTTATTTATAGTTGGTGACCAAAAGCAGTCGATCTATGGATTTCGTGAGGCGGATGCAGAAATTCTGAGTACGGCCGCCAACTTTATGATCACCCGGAGCGCTTTGGACATCGAACTCAGCGCGAGTTATCGCACGCACCCCTTACTTCTAAAATTCGTCAACGAAGCGATGCATCAGGTGATCGAGGATTTTCCTACGCATATTCCCGCTCAATCGGGCGGCGATGTTCTGATCAAAGGGCGGGCATCCATTTGCATCAGCCCTCTCTTTCGGAAGGATTCGCCGGGCGGAACGGGCGAGCCGATCGAGGACGAGGCGCGATTCATTGCGGAATCTTTGGCACTAAGGATTCGCGATCAAGCTCCGGTTTATGACAAGCATTTAAAGGGTTATCGGCCGATGCGCGCGGCCGACTGCGTTTTGCTATACAGAAACGCCACGCACGCGCGCACCTATGCCGAAGCTATTCGGTCCACCGGGCTATCGGTACGGATTGAAGAGGGTCAAAGCTTTTTCGCTCGACCCGAGATCCGTGATCTTATGGCGATCTGTCGATTGATGGCTTATCCAAACGATATCCAATCCGCGTTCCATGTCCTTAAAAGTCCGGTCATGAATCTTGATGAGCCAAGTCTGCTTAACTTGCTCAGGGATCAGAAGGCTTCCGAACGCGAGTCTGACGAGCGGGTCACTGATTTTGTCACGCCCTTATTTGAGGCGCTGGGCGACGCCGCAGAACCCTTTAACACCTTCTACCGCAACCGGCACGCACAGCGCCCTAGCATCGGTCTGGAGGCTTTCTTAAAGGATGCAGGCGCACTTTCCAAATACCTGAGCGCCTTCGGTCCCGATGAGGGCCCGCTAGCGGCGGCCAACGTGCAAAAGTTTTTGGAGCTGGTGCTCGATACCGACGCCAATGGGCACCTGAGCTGGATGGAGGTCCTCGCGCAGCTCGAAGGCCGCGAGAAGGAAAAGGCCGTAAGCCTTTCCACCGTTTCCGATGATGCCGTTCAGCTTATGACAATTCACAAAGCGAAGGGTCTCGAATGGCCGCTCGTAGTCCTCTGTGGAACGGGTGAGGAATGGGAACGAGATGATCTTTACTGGGCCAAACTCAAAGATTCTAGCTTGGGCACCGGCCTAAGCTATATCGGTCTTCGCTCCGAGCTGCCTATGGCAGACCCTCACTTCTACGCGCTTACGAGAAATCTCACTGAGGAGGCTCTGCGAGAAAACCATCGCCTGCTGTATGTTGCGCTTACCCGGGCTCAGTTTGAATTGATCATCACAGGCTTTCAAAAAAAGGAAAAAGAAGAAAGTTATTTTCACGGACTTCTTCGTCAGACCGCTGAGACACTTGGCTTTGCCAAAGCCGAGGAGGATGACCGTTGTCTCATCCTCACAGCTCGCGATGAAATGCCCGACGCTCAGCTTAGGCCCAGAGAAATTAAGCAAACCCTTAACCTCAATCAATTTAAGAGTCGACCCCCTCAAAACGAAGCTGTCAAAATCTTGGCACCCGCTCGCCTGCTCGGCGACAAAGGGTCTGCGTATGGCACAGGGTCAGGGTCCGGTCTTACTCTTCCCTATCCCACTGAGGCGGGAACCTATATTCACAAGGCTCTCGAACAGTCGATGAAAGGGCTTGAGTTCTCAGGCGAACTCTACTGGCAAAGCCTTAGGCGTCACCATCCTAAGAACGACTTCATGCAGGCCTTTCAAACGATCGACGATGAGAAAGAAAAGATTTTGAACAGTCTTCCTTGGAAGGCCATGAGCGAAGGCGTCCTCGCACTTGAGGCCGAACTTCCTATTGCCTATCTCAAAGACAAGGTTCTCGTTCGTGGCGTTATTGATTTATTAGTTCAGAAAGCACCGGGCGAATGGTTGATCGTCGATTACAAAACGAGTTGGGATGCTTTGACTGTGACTAACCTTGTTCAGCTTTGTTACGAGAAGAATTATGACAAGCAGCTCGCACTCTATAAAGAGGGTGTGGCCCGACTCTATCCGGACTGCAAAGTTTCTTCGGCCGTGTTTTTCACGGCCCAGCAAGAACTAGTTTTCCTGGATGTTTGAGACCCAGGCTCAATCTTAGCGTATAATCGTACCCTATTTTTTAGCATTTATACTTACAAGGAAGTTTGTTTAAAGCTCTTGCAGACCGCGCGGACTCTCCTTAGAATCTCTGCACAACATGAAATGAATATTCTCTCTAAGGGGTT
>JAZKGL010000283.1:0-11833 GCA_040385935.1 Bdellovibrionota bacterium | reverse complement strand
TATAGCTATTGCCTAGCACTTCATACAAAACAATTTCGTGATAAACAACGGGCGTTCCGTGAATGTTCTTTTCGGCTAATATCCAAAACGGGCACTGCTCAAGATCATAAGCCGCCATGTCTTCCGGGAGTTCTGCCGCAACGAAAACCGGATTGAAATGGGTCGCAACCTTCGGGTCCTCCAAAAAGGTTTTGCGATCGTCCGGACTTGCGTGCGGTAACTCAAGACAGATGGCAACCTCGCCTCCATCGTGCCGAGCGCGAACCGGACTTCCGCCTACGTCTTTGCCATTGTTTGGAACCTGACCCAGGCTATTGAACGGACGTTTGTAAAGGGCAGTGAGGGCTTCGGCACTCGATTTGCTTTTGAGCAGTGTCTTTGCAAGAACTTGGGGGCAGTGAAAAATCTTGAGTTGGAGCGTCCAGAGGAGTTGCTCGGAGGGTGTAAACGATTTAACCCACTGCGGCTTCTCAAATTTCCCCGATGGAAAACGAGAGAGCATATCTTCGGCAATTTTTGCCGCCTGATCGATATTTTTAGCAGCCAAAGCGAGTCGAATGGCTTTGAGGCCTTTGAGAACTTCCTGGTGCTGGAGGAGAAAAGACTCGGTATCGGCAAGGCACGCCGCCTCTTCCTTGATGACATTATCGATGTTGCGAATAAAGAGTGAGTGAGCCGCAGTCCCGAACATCTTTGTAATCTCTGGGAACAGGCGAACGAGCATTCCGTGGCCCGCAGGGACCAAAGAAAGCTTGTCGTCCTCATCGCGAAAGGGATCACCTTCTCGGGTGAATCTCAAGGTCGAGAGTTCAGGACCCTGCTCTAGAAACTTTATCTTCGCCTCGGGCTCGCCTAAATGCTTTTGAAATGATTCCGAACAACCCAGGGGCGCAACGTAGACTTCAGCCACTAGGCCTTTCATCGCCTTATGCTCGAGAACCTTCTTTTGCAAAAAGCTCTCAGCGTTCTTTCGGCAAGGGAGCAAAGCCTTAGGCCACGAGATTTCGTCGAGAACAGTCTGCAGCTCATTCATAGACGGTACGGCGTCGTTTGAATGAATCAATGCGCTGAGCGCGGCAGGCAGCGGCCAGTTAGAAGCTCCCTCTTTTTTGAGACGGGCAAGTTCTGTCGTAAGACTTTCTTCGTTTTTATCAGTGATGGCCTGACGAAGGTTCTGCAAAGGTTGAAAGTAGCGACTCGCCGCGCCTGCCGCTGGGACGAAAGCGACAAAGCCTTCCGCCTGCGCACGCTCATCGCTTCGATAAAACTGTTTCGGAAGTATTCCGCCATTGTCGAGGCGAAAGCTGTCGATGATAGGGATGAAGCTGGTCTTTGCGCTCTTGAGACTGACCTTGATGCGTCGTTGGTGAATGGCAATATCATGGGCGCTTAGACCGTATGTTTTGATTTCCTGCTTGTCTAATCTATGCACCATCGACCAACATCCTTCGTTAAATACCGTCAGACTTCGTCTGCGGCATACTCTGTTTTCGCCTGGATCTTTGAACGGCCGCTCGGGCCGCGCTCCGCACCATAGGCGAGGGGTCATCGTTTAACAGTGAATCAAGTCGCTCGACCGCCAGGGTAAGTCCACTTGAAAGTGGCAGGGCCTGGCAGATCTCAACGCGTATCCACGCGTGGGCCCGATTATGCAGAAGATTTGAAAAGATTTCTAGCAGTCCCTTTTCTTGCCGACTCTGTTTCATATGGTCTATTACGAAGCGCAATGCGATTGGACTCAAATATTGGCCTTCGGTTTCGAGCAAGTTTTGCAGCTGTGGAACCGACTCTTTGGCCAGGATTTGCAGCACAGTTGACTGGTAGGCCGACGGCATATCCTGCAGATGCAGGCGATTTCCGACCTCATGCCAATGAGTGAAAGCAAAATGCATACAGGTTAGTTCGTAACCTTTATGACTCAAGCGAAACAGGGGCGCTTGTCTTAAGGCGCGCGGCTCCTCGTAGATCAAACCGTTTCGAAGGAGTAGCCTCAGATCACTTCCAAAGTGCTCGTCCTTCACCAAGTCTTTCAGTTGTTTCTCGGTTTTGCCCTCCGGCCAGCAGGAAGCTAAAATCTTGTTCAAGGTCTGCAGATACTCTTTCTTCAGACGGTTCTTGGGCGTGGCGTCGTCTCTTTGCAGAAGATTCTTTAAGCGATAGAGATCCATGTTCGCGGGCGATTCATCCACTTCGGAGAAAATCGCCTGCATGATGTCGAAGGTTTCTTGCGTAAGTTCGGAGGCAAAGTTGAAAACGCCTGGACTCGATTCCAAATCAAGAGCACTCTTTAAGAGCGACATAACATTTCGGCCAAAGCCTATGTCGATCGCCAGAGTTTCTTCATCGCGGGAAATCAAGCTGCAGATAATCAGATGTTCAAGAAACTCACGTTCATAGTCTTCACTTGACCAATCGAGTTCGCGAGGTGTGTAGCTATGAAGAATATCGAGGGCACTTTCCACGATGTGCGTCGCAGGACCTCCGGCGATCATATACTCGCTGGTCAGAAAATCGATGGCGAGTTCGGAGAGGAGAGCGGCGTGATGCCACTGGCGATGGCGAATCAGCAAATAACTCAGTTCAAAAGCGGCTGCCCGAATGAGTCCGGGGGGAACGACCCTAGGTTCAGAATCCTCTAGCATACGAGATTGAATCGTCTTTTGCAGTTTTTTTACGATCGGCTTAAGTGTTTCCGTGCGTAAGATTTCGGCCTTGCGCGAGTAGCTTGTAAGGGTGTCCACCATGACCTCTCGATGGCCGCCGGGCGCGGCCCCTTGAAAAAATTGATAAACTTCTCTGTTAGTGTACCGAAGAGCCCCACGAGGATTGAACTCAATTCAGACAGGGTTAAACCCATGAGCGCAAAAAATATCCAAAATGTCCCGCAAAGCCTTACCGAGTCGTCATTCGTGAAGGCGGAAGGCGATCGTTACCGTTTCGATACGGTAAAGGGTAAAGGCGCCACTCGCCAGGAACTGCCCTGGCAGATACAAAATTGGGAAATCGACACCAAGGACCAAAGCTTTACGACCACGAGCTTTGCAATTCGCTTGAATGCCGAGAACTTTCTGCAAAATTTGCAGGATAACCTAAAAGAGCGATTCCCTTCGTTTCGAAAAGCCGCGCTCGAAAGCGATAAAAAAGGTGGATACTGGCTGCTTGTCGAATTTTTAGACCAAGCGCTTGATTCCGACCAAAGCCGATTGATCGAAGGGGCTGATCAGTCCTCTGAAACGCTTCCCCACGGACTCGCCTCGCTTCATCTGTCGGTGATTCAGGCGGTTGGCCAAATTTCTATGTTTATGACCCGGCACTGCTTTCTTGGGAACACGCCGGGACCATTCTTTATCGAGTTGCCGAAAATTCTGAATGCCTCATTGTTTGGCGCTATGCTCCAAGACAAGACCAACTTCAATTCCTATCTTTTGACTCTGAAAAGTGACGAGCTAAAATCCGCTCTCATTCATACAGCATCGATAAACTCTCAGCTGGAATCCTCGCTTAGCGCTGCGGAAGCGAACCAAGGTCAGATTAAGCTAAGCTTTGAAGGTAAGAACTGGAAACTGGCTTGGGTGTCGGGGGAAGAAACCCCCGAGCTATTGGTCCCGCCGATGGAGGTCCTCGAGCAAAAAGAAGTGGCTCGACGGTTTCAACGTTTGGATGAACTGATACTCCTTGAAGATTTTCAAGGCGCTCTCGAGCAGTGTCGTGAGTATCTTGATAAAAACACGCAGTCGCTCTACCTCGTTCGTCGCTGGGCATTCCTCTCACTTTGGGCCGGTATACCTTTCGAGAAAAAATTTCTTGATTTGATGATTAAATTTGATCCTCAAAATCTCATGACCCTTTCGCTTTGCGTCAGGCACGGACTCAATGAGGGCAATCGCGACAGTCTATTAGAGAACCTGTCGAAGCTCGGCGCAAGTCTGGGTCAATCCATAATTGACTTTGATGCGCTTGATATTACCAGCCTGACTTTGCCCGAGATGCTTGGTGACGCCTGGAATCACAAAGACGATCAACGCGCTGTCAATTGCTACGAACGAGTTTTAGATGCGCGTGGCGAGATCCCTCGTATCCTTGTGAAATTGATTCGCCTCATGCGCGACATCGATGATTCGGCAGCTGAAGAATCTTATATGGACCGACTCCTCGCGTGCGAGGTTCCAACGCGGACTCGGGCTGCGATCTACTATCGCTTGGCGGAAATCAAACAAAAAGTCGATCCATCCCTCGCCTGCGAATGGGCTCTAAAAAGCTGGCACACGCACAAGGTGCAAGTTCGTTATGCGACTCTTGCCGCGGATCTCTTGATTCAACTGGAACGCCCTCATGATGCGGTCCACGTTCTTGTCGAAACCTCGGAACTCCTCGAGGGACAAACCGGCGAAGATAGACTCAATCTTGAGCTGAAAATCGCGGGTATTTGGCTGGATTCTATGCAGCGCCTCGACCTGGCCGTGGAGCGTGTGAACCGCGCCATCGAACTCGTGGGTTCGAATCCGGAGACCTTTGATGAATTGATTCGTCTCGTTCAAAAATTTGAAGATTCCAACCTTTTGCTCGACGTGACACTCAAAGCAATCGTGGTTGCCGAGAAGCGCGGCGATGACAAACGTCTGACGCTCTACTCGGAGATGCTCCTTGATCTTTTGGGTTTGGTTAAGGATAAAGAGCAAGCCAAGTCGATTTTCAATACCATACTCAATACCACTCTTTTAGCCGCTGAAGAACTCAGTGCTATCATGCAGCGTCCCGACTTTGATTGGTCACTCCAAGAGATCGAACAGGCGATGGGAAGCAAAGTCACTCGGCTTAGTACACGTGAGCAAGCGCCTTATCTCCTCTTATTCGGTGATGTGGCAAGCGATAGGCTCGAAGATCCCGAGCGCATCTTTGAATACTACGAAAAGGCGATGAACGCGGGCGCCATGCATACCCGAAGCTTCGACTTTCTGGATACGTATTTCTCGCGCAAAGGGATGAATGGCGAGCGATTTATTCTCCTTCAAAAGAAGCTCCAGCAAGCTCAAGGCAGCGAGCGTGCCGTTCTATTGCGTGAACTCTACTACTTTGATGAAGGTGTTGCCGATACCGATAAGGATCGCTACGCTTTGCAGATACTGGGCGAAGATGCTGATGATGTTGGGCCGATCGAAGAGCGTTTGCAGTACTACGAAGATCTTGCGAGCAGTGAAGCCATCGTCGCGATGATGCTTCAGCTCAATCAACTCAACCTGGAGAAAACAGTGGTCTGCAGTCTGCTCAAAGCAGGCCTAGGATCACTTCATAGCCTTGGTGTTGGTACGCGCCAAAACCAATTCGTTCAGTTATTGACTAGGCTGCAGGAAGCGGGTGAGGATTCCTTGGAATTGGCTCGTCTTACTGTTCATTATCTTTGGACTGCCGAGGATAAGGCGCCTGTTCGTGGAGCATTGGCCATCCTTATCCATAACAAGATGATCCCAGCCCAGGCGCTTTCGGATGTCTTGGATGTTCTCGATGATGATAAGGTAAAAATCGATTTACTGCTTCAACTGGCGGATAAATCCACCGATTTTGAAGAAATTTTGGCCCACGAACGCACTGCGTTTCGTTATGCGCGCGAAAATCCTTTGCTTATGAATCTCAAGTTGGAGATACAAAGACGACTTGTGAGCAAAGTCGAGTTCACCGTTGTTGAACTCGAACAGTTTGTCCGTGAACTTCGCACGCTTGGTCGTGATAGCGATATCGTCAGCCACCTCTTTGCACAGCTTAAACTGAGTAGCCACGGCGATCAGCGAGCCTTTGTTATCCAGCAGTTTGCCGAAACCGTAAAAAGCTTTCAGAGTGCCGACAGCGATGCCGCGAGAGACCTTCTGAGTGAAATCAGTGTCCAAAGTTTTGAAATCTCGGCTCGCCTAAGACTGATCTGGCTCGAGCGATTTGGGATGCACGCCGATCTTCATGGTCTCGACTTCTTTGAATACCTTCTTAAAGAACCGGCTCATTGGTCATCCCGAGGCGTTATACTGGCTATAATCGAACACTATCTAAGTGTCGAGTTCCATCGCGAAACGATTCATCATCGCGTCAATGAATTTCTCGTTCGATTAATGTCGGAAAATCATGAGGAAGCCTTCCGCTACTTTATCGATGAACCGACGATCGCGGCCGTGCTGGAGACACCGACTCTACACATGGTTGTCGACTACATGCATCAGCTCAAAGATGAGGCTGGTTTCGAGCATTTCTGGTGGTTAGCTCTGAAACGGCTTGAAGCTGAAGGCGAGACCAACGCGTTTCTGCTGGAATCGCGCCGCATGTTCGCTGAGCTGGAAGCTACAGCGACATTCCATGAGATTATCAGTCAGATCGTTGATGGATTTAGACCGGGTGTTGCAGCCAATGTCTTATTCGAAATCCAACTTTTCTATGCAGACTACTTAGCTCAGTCGAGTCTTGAGTTCAAACGTGTGCGAATCATGCTTGAAATATTGCATAATGAGCGTCCTGAAGACGCTCGTGTCTGGGCCGCTTTGATTTCGATCTATCGCGAGTTGAAAGCCGAAGGAGAGCTTTACGAGCTACTCTTGCGGGTTCTCGAAGCTCTCAAGAAAGATCCGCGTCCACTCAAAGAATACCAGATTTCCATCACTGGTCTTGAGATCGAGTTCGACGAACTCAAAGCTAAAGTGGAGAAGATTCGCAGCTTGGATTTTGAAGCGGCCTTCACTGTCGAGACTGATCCCCGCGGCCGGGCGCCGACACAGATTTCCACACGTCCCTTTACTCTTGAGCAGGTCACGGCCATCGATATCGCTGTGCCTGTCGAGGGTTTCTCCCTCAACGACATCACAGGCGTTAGTCGTATAAACACCTTGGAATTGCCTGAGACCAGTGACGTCGATACGGTTTATAGTGCAAACAACGAGTTTGCATTTGAGAGTGATTCGGGGTCGGCGGAATCGAAGATGCAACCCAATCCTATGCACACCTCGATTGCGGATCTGTCGCAGGATAGTCCAATGAATTTCCGTTTGGAGAGTACCCAAACGAATGCTTTGCCGAAACCTAATCTGGGTGAAATGGTTTCGCTCTACGACAATACAAATGTCTTCAATCCAACACCGGATCTGAGCATCGCGCCTCCTCCTCCGCCTATGCAACCAGCCCCCCAGGAATTTTCATCGATGGCCGGGACACCTGCTTTGCCCATGCAAATGATTGCAAGCGAACCATCTTATAATGCGGTTCGGGGAGATCTTAGCAGCTCCTGGAAACAGGTGGCGAAGACGGCCAAACCTGAAATAGGTCTGCTTAAAGAACTCATGGCAAGACCTCTCGCCGAACATACTGAACAGGTCATCGCCGTTCAGGTCGCTGCTTTAGTGGAAGATCAGATCAGCGCGCTCGACGCCTTCCCCAATCGAATTTGGCGAGATCCCTCGTCGGTTAAATTTGAGTTGAAGTGGACGGGGCGCATGACGCGCGATCAATTCCATCCTGGTATCAAAGCTCCTCTCGCTCGTCTCCTGAAAGCGCTCTATCCGCTCTTTATCCAGGCATTCACCCACGAAATGGGTCTGTCGGGTGTCGCGGATCGCTTGAAGCTGCGGCCCGAAGAGGTTATGAAGATCCGTAAACCTATCGATTTTCAAGACGAAGTGATTCAGCGCTCTAACCTAAGGTTTTACGTGCAGGCCTTTCAGGATAGCGGATATAGTCTCTTTCATCTGCCTTCGATCGGTGATCGCTTTCAGTTCGACTTTGAAAAACGCGATATTTATATCGACCGAAATCACTACATGACGGCTCCGTCCTCGCACATATTCCATCGCCTTGCGTTTCTTTTAAGGGCTGTGAGTCTCGACTACTTCCCTTTCCTTCACCTCAGCTCCAGCGGAGAGATCTATCCGTTTCTAATGAAGATCCGTCGATCGCTTGATCAAAATGATGGGATGAAACGTGTCCTCGGGATAGAGAAGGATCCTGTTCGCCAGCTCTTGACGCAAGCCAAGGATCGCGAGCATCTCATCACTCTGTTCACAGAGGTCGGCAATCTTAGTGTGGATCGCATCAGTCAATCCGTTTCACACTTCATCGAGCAAATCTATCGATTGAACTTGGCGGAAACGCTGGACTTGATCGGAGCGATCGAAACGATATCGGGTGTTGATCTGATGAATCCGCGAGCGTCGAGCTTCCAGCGGATCACGCAGTCAAGTTCGGCAAAGTCGATACTTTCCTTTGCAGCCGATCTGAAGTTTACCAAAGACTAAGGCCTTAAGGGGCCGATGGCTCCAAGAATTTGATTCGGGCCTGAATGTTAACTTTCACATCATCGGGTGGACTAAGTTCTAATGTTTTTTTGAAAAAAGCATAGGCTTCAGTCTTCTTACCCAACCGTTCATAGCTGTTCGCAAGGTTATAAGGTGAGGACCAGATCTTGGGATTCACCTCCATAACCTTTTTATACGTCGTCACAGCTTCGGCAAATCGCTTCAATTCGACCTCGCAGCCTCCGCGCATCTGCAAAAGGCTAGGATTGTATTTGGGCAGATAAGTGCTGCCATCGGCAAAGGCCGAAAGCATCGCTTTACACTGATTGCTTTTTGAATAACTGCGGATCAAGCGATACCAAAGATTGGGATCTTTAGGCGAGAAGGCTAACCGGCGTTTGTAGATAGGTGGTAACAGTAGAGTCTGATCCGATTTCTCCATCTCTTCGACGATCTTATCTAAAGTCCCGCCCGCTTTGAGTTGCGAGACCTGGATTCGAAGGTTGGTGTAGTCATCGAATGCCAGATCTTTATTGAAATTAGTATTGATCCAGTTCAGCAGCACATAATTTTCGATCGCTAATGGAAACTGCTCAATCAAACGCGTGGATTCGAAATAAACGGCTTCGCCTTGGCCTTTGCGAAGTTTGTCATCGAGGGTCATGAAGTGTTTGAAGATCGGTTCTTCAAATTCGTTGTAACTTATGCGCGTCGGTTTGTTTTGATATTTGAGTATGATGTTTTGTAAGTCCTGGCAACGGGAATCGCCCGCTTTTGATTTGAGACACGTGACTGAGTATTCACCCGCTTTCGCTAAGTTCGAGTCGATGGCGAGCAGACCCGACCAGTACGCAAGACTTTCAATGGCGCGTTTGTCCTTCATGCCAGCGGCTAATATCTGGTCTCTTAGCGCCTTGTTGTTGTTAGCTTCGGCACAGATCGCCAAATGAAAATCAAGCGGATGAAATTTGACTTTAAATTGAGAGTGTTCTGTATTGAGGCTTGCAACGCGTGGGCAATCGCCCCGTATCAAACTGTGGAACGAAGCCAAATGATAGGCGGAGAGTTGAGCAGGGTGATTCGAGAGAAAGTCTTCTATTTCGGAGGTAGCATCACTTTGAGCGACGCGTGTGACGAGCCTTCGGAATTGCGCAAGATCGCCCGATCCTTGAAAATCGCGTAGATCGTCTTGTCGGAATAAGCTGTCGTCCGCGTAGACGATGTCTTGAAGCAGTGAGCTGCGATCGCAGAATTGTCCGTCGCCAAATTTGGTTTGATAAGCCTGGCAGAGGGAGGCTTTGTTGCCCAGGGCATTCGGATCAAACCGTTTCAAAGGTGATTTCCAGTCGAGTTTGGTCGGCTCCGTGTTCTCCACCAGATTGATCGTCACCGTCTTGGTCTCGTTGGCTTTAATCCAAAACCGTATTCGTCGCTGCGCGTAGTTGGGAGCCGAGACTTCGATCTCGTTCATTCCGATCCGGCCGGTAAGAGGTGTGCCGGGCGCGCCACTGAGTATGCCGTCCTTGATAACGCTCAGGCCTTTGATTTTTGATTCTATCTGGTAGGAACCGGACCCGTTTGCAGCGTCCTTCATTTTGGCTTTTTCGAGTTTTTTCTGAGCAAAACCTGAAAAGGACACAATCCAAAAGAAATAAAGGAGAGCGAAATTCCAATAGGATTTTTGAAGTTTGGTGCTCACGGTAATTTGATTGCCTCACTGTCTCATCATCGAAGTGTGATCTGGGATAACTCGCTCGGAGCGCGATTTTCCCCTCCTGTTAATTATACTGTAAGGTCTGTCTTCATGTCGTTAGAAAACAAGGACGTGCGCTGAGAGGGAGACTTCCGATTTCCGAGGATTTCGATTCAATCGAATGACTCGTTTATTGGATGACGAAGTTTACACGAGGGAAGAAATCACTTTAGGATTCATTTTACCCGATCATTCGTTGCTCATTATTCAAATGGGGTACGGCTTTTGATAAAACACCCAACTAAGTTGGGTCCAATCGAAAAATCGGGAGCTTGAAATGCATTTAACCTTACGAAAATATTGGGTAATTAGACGTGATTTATTGATCAGGGTTTAAGGTGTGCGCTTCGCTTGAAAAGATCAGGTCTGGTGTCGAAATGGAATTTTGAAAGCGCGGTCATACTCGACCCGAGATGAGATTTTCCAACGACCAACGAGAGATTGAACATGAAATCGAGCAAAGCTTCCCGTCAGACCTTCCTTTCTTCAGCGTGTCTTTCCGTATTCATACTCACACTTGGATGTGGGAAAAAAGAGGGGAATAAGGGAACGGAAATCGTAGTAGAGAATGACGAGGCTGTCCTTGCCACCCGTCTTGATCAGACTCAAACCCCAGTTCCATTTTCGCCGGCTGAGTCGGATGATCTCAATCTCTCCTTGCTTGATTCATTTATTGCCACTCAAGTTGCGGCTTTGACTCCACCCGTTATCAATGGATTGCCCGTTCAGGCCAATGACCTTGCTGTAAGTGGAACCTCTGTTTATATCGGCTACAATTCGGCCGGCGATCTCTACTCAGGCGGTGTCGATGTCCTCGATATCAGCAATATACTATCCCTTTCATTGCATTCCTCATTGCCGTTGCCTGGCTATGATATCAACGGGATCGAACGTCGTGGCGATAACCTCTACATCGTCGGCGCGTCTCAAGATACAGAGAAAGCATTTCTTAGCAAAATTCAGCTGAATGGCAGTCTTTTGACATCCAACATCACGGAGTACTCGCTGCCAAGCTATGCAGGCACAGATATTGTTTCTAGTAGCACATCCCTCTATACGACTTCGGGTGACGACGGGGCCCTGACAGTCTTTGATCTAGCAACGATGACCGCAACGAAGTCGACGCCTATCGCCGATGCGCGGGCTGTGGGCCTCACCACTGCCGGGGCTCCTATCGTTCTAGCCGGACAACCGGGCAATGTTTCGTTAGCATCAACTGCCGGTGACTTGACCCATAATTTCCCCCTGGGGGGCAGTGCTACGGCGCAGTCGAAGTCCGCGTTAAAGGTCGGTGATAAATGGTCCGTCGCCTCGCTCGGAGAAGGTGGATTCACTGTCTTTTGCAATGCAAATGGATCAGAGATAGCCCATGTTCCCGCGATCACGCTTCCAGGCATCGATCCTTCACGAACCGTGACGAACGCCGTGACGAGTTATGGTGGATTGATCTACACCGCCAACGGCGAAGCCGGCGTGAACGTCTATGCTCTTCGCGACTTGGCTAGCTTGAATTCCTGCGGCGCGGGCAAGGTTGAATTCTTAGGGACGCTGAATATGGGTGAAGGCTCCTCACCTAATGGTATCTACTCGAATGGACTCTTTCTTTACGTTGCAACCGGTTTAGGCGGCGTTAAAATCCTCACCACGATCTTTACGACCTTGAGTCCACTTAGTATTAAGCTTTGATTCTCATTCGATTGTGAACGGGAAAAAGAAGGTTTAAACCAATGTTTTTCGTTTAAGTCTGGGGGGCTTTATAAAGTGCGAATTCCCTCGGGATAGCGCTTCGCTGGTGCCTCCGGCGGCATAAGAGGAG
>JAZKGL010000282.1:0-5613 GCA_040385935.1 Bdellovibrionota bacterium | reverse complement strand
GCAAGTGATTGCGTGTTAGACGTGACCTATCTTCCAAACTTTGGAGCCGATGGAAGTTTTCCATCGGCTCAATTCTTTTTAGGCTATGAATCTCGACTCATTTCTTGCAACTTTTCGCCTGGAGATTGTAGGCGAGATGATCGATACGCGTATCGACCATTGCCCCGGACTTGACCGCACTCTTAGCATTCACCTGCAGCGCCCGACCGCAGGCGGACCAAAATAATTCCCCATCATCAAGTGATTTTGTGATCTTGAATACTTTATCTCTGCTGGTTCGCTGCAGATCATAACGTTTCGATCCCGGCGCGCCCTGAGATGATGCCTCGACAGTAATATCTACTTTAGCATCGGCAGCTAAAGCACCTGAGCCTTTGATATCGATCGATTCGAGCGCAAACTGCAATGGTTCCGAGGAACTCACTACCAGACTACAATTTTTTCGTGCATCTCTTGGGGATGCCCACGGGTCCTGCCTCACCTGAAATTCCAATGGGTCCTTCGAGGCGACGAGTGTCACGACCATGGGATCCCAAGGACTCTTGCTCTCACTTTCAGCACAGCCACTTCCGTTCCATTGGAACCGAATCTCTTTGGTCGATGGCGCAGCATGAGCCACAGTGACCATTAAAAGACTTAGTAACAAAACACTTTTCTTCCCGGGAATATGAGTCATACGCAATTTCCTCCTAGCCTCTAACTATCACAAAATTCCACCACCAATGTATCAAAATGGAGATCGCTTCGTGAGTCCTTCGTCGTATAACGCGGCAAAAGCCACATTCTGAAATTAGGCACGCCTCGTGCATCAGGGACCTTACGTTCCCATCTTTGGGATATGAGAAACAGTCCTTAAGAGCAGTCTTATCAAACAAAGATAAGAGATCGCCAAACATAGAAAGGTAATTGTGATGGCTAAGAACACCGCAGTCTTCGGAATCTTCAAAGATCGTTACTCAGTTGAACGCGCAGTAGACTCCCTTAAAGCGTCAGGCTTTCGCAATTCGGATATTTCCGTTCTCTTTCCCGACAACGAAGGAACACGCGACTTCGCTCATGAGAAAGCTACCAAAGCGCCAGAAGGCGCTGCAGCCGGTGTAACTTCTGGTGCTGTTATCGGTGGTGCTTTAGGCTGGCTGGTCGGTATTGGTTCACTTGCCATCCCTGGTGTCGGTCCATTCATCGCGGCAGGCCCAATCATGGCATCGCTCGCGGGCGCTGGTATTGGCGGAGCGGTCGGCGGCGTCGCCGGAGCACTTATCGGTATGGGTATTCCTGAGTTCGAAGCAAAACGCTACGAAGGTCTCGTTAAAGACGGCGGTATCTTGCTCTCTTGCCACTGCGATAGCTCGGAATGGATCGATCGTTCGAAAGAGATTTTGAAAGCAGAAGGCGCACAAGATATTTCCTCGACTACCGAGGCCGACAGCAACATTATTTCAGGCACTAAGGCCGAAGATCCACGCAAACAACATGATGGCTCTTTGCTCGGCTTAGGCGCGGAAGCTCCACTCACAGCGAGCGAATCAAGCTACGATCGTAGAACCGATCTTCGCAGCCGTGACAACCTTCGTGATCCTACCTTGCCTCAAATTTAATCTTTGATAGTATTCGCAAGCATGCCGGTCATAACCACTTTGGTTATGACCCATTTTTTATTTAATTTTTAGCGTGCCTAGTCCGATAAGACCTGTGAAGCCTCAACTTCGGCTCACAATTTCGGTTTTGCGGAAGGTAACATGCACTTTAAACTACTGTTATCCCTAGTCCTAATTTTAGAAGTCTCGTGTAGCGGGTCAAGGCCTGGCCGCGTGAGCTTCGATAAAAATGGAGCCCAAGATACCAAAAATAATCCGGGTACAGGTGGCGATCAAGGCGATGGTGGTCTGTCCAATGATCCGAGCCTAAAGCTTGATGCCTCGGTCGTGCACCGACTTAACAGGACTGAATACAATAACGCGATTTCGGATTTATTCGATATGCCGCTCAATCCGGCCAAAGAATTCCCAGAGGACCCTAAGACTCATGGATTCGACAATATCGCGGAGAATCTATCGATCACAACTTCCCTAGCGGATCAGTTGAATCAAGCTTCAGAAAAATTAGCCAAGGATATTCTCAATGAACATCCAAGGACAAACCTCGACATCAATCTCGTCGCGCAGGGAAATGCTGGTTCGGGTACTGCGATGGGACAATCGTGGGATATCGTCTCAAATCTACCGCTAAAATTCACTTTGGCTCAAGACGAGGAAATGAGTTTTGAGCTTGGCTTTCAGGCTTCGGCTTCCAGTGCCCCAGTTCCTAAAACTAAAGTCACGCTCGATGGAAAAGAGGTGATCCCAAGCACCACTATTAAAATCGCTCAAGCGGAATCTCAGGTTCTCACTTTCAAAGCGGGTCTCGGTAAGGGAGAGCATACTATCAATGTCGCCTTCGACAACCGAGTGAATCCAAACGCACCGATGAATATTTTCAACACACTCGTTCTGAACTTTGTCCGCGGCACAAGCGGTGAAATTGTAATGACGCCCGCGGCGAAGAATCTCGCAGCCTGCAAGTCGATGCCTGAGCCTGCTAAGTGCCAGCAAGAAATCTACCAATCACTCGCCAAACGCGCTTGGCGACGTCCATTGACCGCCGATGAAAAGTCACAATTAGACACTCTTTGGAAATCAGTCGTTACAGCAAAGGGCTCTGATCTCGATGCTTTCAAAGCCATCGTTCAAGCCGTAACCTTCTCATCGAAGTTTTTATTCCGAACAACCAATCCTTTAGAAAGCGACAAGGACGGAATATCCTATGTCGATGGCTATACGATGGCAAGTCGCATGTCCTTCTTTTTGTGGGGCAGTATTCCCGACGATGAACTCCTTGAGGCGGCCGAGAAAAAAGATCTATCCGACGTGACTAAACTCAGAGCGCAAATCACCCGGATGCTGGCCGATCCCAAATCCAAACGATTCACAAGCAACTTCACCACTCTATGGATGAAGCTCTACGAACTCGATAAAAAGGTGCCGGATGCAAAGGTGTTCAAAGACTTTGATAACGACCTTCGCGCCTCTCTTTCCCAAGAGTCGCAGCTCGTCTTCAACGACTTTCTAACCAACGGCAAGCCGATCACTGATCTTCTTACGCCAGGCTTTACTTTTGCCAACGATCGTCTCGCCAAACACTATGGAATGAAAGCGCCGGGATCAAAGGATTCCAAGAAGGTTATGACTTCCGACAATCGCGGAAGCATACTGACTCAAGGATCGTGGCTCACTGCGACCTCGCTCCCTGGTGATACAATGCCCGTTCGCCGAGGCGCCTGGGTCATGGACAATATACTCTGTACACCTCCGCCCGCAGCCCCTTCGGTCCCACCGATCGCAACGCCGAAAGATGGCGAGGCACCGAAGTCCTTCCGCGAGCGTTTTGCAAAACACGTAGAAAGTCCTTCGTGTTCCGGTTGTCATAACATCATCGATCCGATTGGATTCGGTATGGAAGCTTTCGATGGAATTGGAGCCCTTCGCTCCGTGGATTCCACAGGCAAACCAGTCGATGTCAAAGGGAAGATTCTAGGGACTGATTTTGAAGATGTGGATGGCATGATCAAAGTCATTCAGCAAAAACCAAACTTCAGAAATTGTATTAACGAAAAGCTTTACAGTTACGCGACGGGAAAAAATTTCTCGGCAGCAGACAAAATTATTATGGACTCCATCATTACCCAGGCTGAAACCAAAGGCCTCGCGCTGGATGCCATTATCGAATCCATAATTCTTTCTCCAGCCTTCCGTATGGCCGATTTCAAGGAGTCACTATGAACACTTCGCGCAGAAAATTTTTAGGTGGCGCTGGCGGTATCGTTTCGCTTCCCTTCCTTGAAAGCTTGCTTCCACGGAGTGCATGGGCAAACCAAGCGGATGTGATTCAACGTTTCGTTGCGTACTACGTTCCAAACGGTAGGCACGGAACAGCTTTCCGTCCAACGCAAAACGGCCGAAATTTCGACCTTCCGCCTACCCTTTCGCCTTTGATGCCTCTAAAGGATTATCTCACCGTCATCACGGGTCTGACGAATCAGAACGTCGTTTCGAAGACTGTAACCTGTGACCACGCGAAGGCCGCTGGCCCCAGCCTCACGGGTATGCCTATCCTAAACGGTAGCGTAGCAAATCTCGGAACCTCCATCGATCAACATATGGTTCAGCAACTCAAACTTGCCACCCAATTCCCGAGTCTTCAATGGACAGCCGCCGAGCCTGGTGTACCGGACTGTGGTGCGACGACGTTCTACACCCAATGTATCTCGTGGAAAGATGCTAAGACTCCACTCAGTCCTTTGGCTTCCCCACAAGCCGCTTTCAATCAACTCTTTGCAGGCTACGATGCCAACGCAACCGCTGCTCAGCGCGCTCTGCGCGAAGCCACTCAAAAAAGTGTTTTGGACTTCGTTGTTAAAGACGTAAAAAGTCTGGCTGCTAAAATGAATCCAGCGGATAAAACAAAAGTGGACGAATACCTCACGGGCGTTCGTGATATCGAGCGCCGCATGACGACTGCTGGATCAGGCATGTGCGGAAAAAATGTTCCCACGCCACCGCCCAGCGGAGTCGAGCATCCCGCTCGCGTGAAACTCTTCAATGACCTTATGGTTCTTGCACTCAAGTGTGATATGACCCGCGTCATCACCTTTATGCTTGAGTTCGAACTGAGCTACCGCATCTACGAATTCCTACTTCCTGGCCAAGGCTCAGCGGGTCATCATTCCCTTTCGCACTTCGGCGGAAACAAGACGGCCGAGAATCAACTCCTCGCGATCGAAAAATGGGAAACAACCATGATCCTCGACCTCGCCGAAAAGCTCAAGGCAACTCCGGAAGGCGACGGGAATCTCTTAGACAACACAATCCTGTGTTATATGCCCGGAATGGGCCACGGCGATGCGCATGATCACGCTAACTTCTCGATGGCCATCTTAGGCAAGGGCGCGGGCAAGATCAACGCGGGCCAGCATATGCAAAGATCCGGAGTTCCCAAGGGGAATCTCAACGTGTCCTTGCTAAACGCCATGGGTGTGAAGACCGAACGTTTCGGAATGGAAGGTTCCGCAAACATCGAAGGTCTGCTGCTCGCTTAAAAAGTTGGGCCGCCGTTTTTCAAGAAAGTGATTTCTTCTGGGGTGCTTTCCCGTCCTAAAATCTCATTGCGATGAGGAAAGCGACCAAACTGCACGATGATATCGCGGTGCTGATTCATATAATCCACCGCGCCTTTCATCATCTCCTTACCCGCTCCACTCGCCTTAGCTTCCAGCTCTTTAAAATGCTTCAAACCAAGATCCTGCATCTCCGCACTTTCCGAGTGCATAAAAGGCATCAAAACAAAATAGGCATAAGAGAGCGGCAAACTCAGATGCTCGCCTTTGAGCGTGGCTTCGCGCGCCTGCACCACCGCTTTTTCATCGGTGTAGAACGCACGTGGTTTGCTGCGGAAAAGATTTCTTGGGAATTGATCAAGCAAAATGATTAATGCCGTCCGACCTTCGGGCGTGTTTGCAAAACGGTCATAGGCACCCATAGGCGCCATCTCCATCAGATTGCCATATTGCTTTTGTAT
>JAZKGL010000281.1:0-2224 GCA_040385935.1 Bdellovibrionota bacterium | reverse complement strand
TAGAACAAGCGTTAAAAGATTTTCCAACCGCCGATGGGTTGGATTCAGTGAAGGAAAATCTAGAAGCCGTAAATCGCGGCCTGGATTCTCTCGAAAAAACCGGTACGTAAGTAGGCTTCGTAGATGCTCGCATTAGAAAATCTCCATAAGAATTTTGGCTCCCGCACAGTCCTGGAATCCGTCAGTTACCGTTTCCCCGATGGCGAGAAAATCGCACTAGTCGGGGCCAACGGTGCGGGCAAAACCACGCTCCTCAACATCCTATGCGGTCTAGAACCGATCGATGGCGGCCGCATCCTAAGCTCGCAAGGCCTAAGGTTAGGCTACTTACCGCAGGAGCCCGAGGCGAATCCAAAGGACTCCGTGTTAGAAGAATGTGTCAACGGTCATAGAACCCTCTCCGTCCTAAAAACCAAGATGGAAGAGGAACTCTCGCACCTAGAGACCGACAGTTCCGACGCAAGAATAATGGCTTTCGAAAAAGCTGAGAGCCTCTACCGAATGGCGGGAGGTTACAGTCTAGAATCAAAGGCCGCCTCCATCCTAGGTGGTCTAGGTTTCGGCGAAGCGGTCATCAATTCCGATCCAAGATCGCTCTCCGGCGGCTGGAGGATGCGACTCGAGTTGGCCAAAGTCTTCCTAAATGAGCCCGACGTCCTCATCCTAGATGAGCCCACGAACCATTTGGATCTTCCGTCTTTAGTGTGGGTAGAGCGTTATCTGCAAACATTCCGAGGCACGCTCCTCTTCGTCTCACACGATAGAGCGCTCCTAAATCGCCTAGCGACGGCGACCTTATACCTAGCCCACGGTGAGCTAAGATCGTACAAGGGCAACTTCGATGCGATGTTAGATCAAAGAGCGATCGAAGCCGAGCAGCTAGAAGCGAGACGAGCTAACCTAGAGGCCCAAAGAGAGCATCTAGAGTCGTTCGTCGAGCGATTCGGAGCCAAGGCTTCGAAGGCGACTCAAGCGCAATCCAAAGCCAAGCAGATCGAAAGAATAAGAGCCCTAGAGAACGACATAAGAACCGTAGAGAACGAACAAAGTCTAGTTTTCAAGCTGCCGCCAGCCCCGCCCTCGGGACGCGAAATTCTAAAAGTAAAAGACTTATCGATCGGCTATCAAAAGACGTTAGCGTCCGGAATCCAGTTACAGATAGAGAAAAGTGCACGAATAGCGATCATCGGCAGCAACGGTATCGGCAAGTCCACGTTCCTAAAAACGTTAGCGGGTCAGCTGGCGCCAAGAGGAGGCCAATTCGAATTCGGCTACAACGTGAAGCCAACGTATTTCGCCCAAAACCAAGAAGAAACTCTAGACTTCGAAAAGTCGATCCTAGCGAACGTGCTAGAGGTCAGGCACGATCTAGGCGAAAAAGAAGCCAGAAAAATCCTAGGCAGTTTCCTCTTCAGTGGCGACGACGTATTCAAGCCCATCCACGTGCTATCCGGTGGAGAAAAAGCGAGAGTAGCGTTATGCCGCTCCCTACTCCAGCAAGCCAACTTCCTAATCCTAGACGAACCAACAAACCACTTAGATATGACCTCCGTAGAAGTCCTAATAGAAGGCATGAAAGCCTACGATGGAACCCTGCTCTTCGTAAGTCACGATCGTAACTTCATCGACTCAATAGCGACCCACATCTTCGTCATGTTACCCGACGGCCGCTCGGCGCTCTTCCACGGTCAGCTGGAAGACTATCAAAACATGGCTGCGCAGCAGAACTTCCCCAACGTTCTACAGCCCAGCAAAGAGATGAGCAAAGGCTCCCAAACCGCCTACGAAAAACCCAAAGCCGAATCCAAAGCCGCGCCTCAGGTAAGTGAAGAAGAAGTCAAAACCCTGAAAAGAGAAAAGTCCCGTTTACAAAAAATCATAGAAAAACTAGAAAAAGACCAAGCGGCTCTAAAATCAAAAATCCAAACCGGCGAAACGAAGTTAGCCAAGCTTAACCCAACGGCCTACACCGATGCACAAGTGATCCACGACGAACTAAGAGGCTACCAAACCCAACTAGACACCATAGAAGAAGAATGGCTAGACGCCTCGGATAAACTAGAAAAAGCTGACACAAGATTAAACGAACTGGGTCGAAGGTAAGTCCAAGTAGCTTCGAAGCGCGAAGCGGACCAAAATCGATATGGATTAGGGTTCGCGAAGCAATGGCGTTCGTTTAAGACTGGGGGGCTTTATATGGTGCGTTTTCCCTCGGGATAGCGCT
>JAZKGL010000280.1:0-29556 GCA_040385935.1 Bdellovibrionota bacterium | reverse complement strand
CGAAGGCGAACGGTTCGAGCCGATTCTGTATGGGCGCCGCCTGGCGAAGCCCACCTAAAAACAGCAAGGCCTTCCGCCAAGTTCTAGAGGCCGTTACAGCGGTTCGAGAACTCGGTCTCGAGGTCTGTACGACCCTTGGTATGGTCGATGATGAACAAGCGCAGGATCTTGCGGATGCGGGTGTCTATGCTTATAACCACAATCTCGACACATCAGCCGAATATTACGCCGACATTATTACAACACGTACCTACCAAGATCGTCTCGATACGCTCCAGTCTGTTCGCAAAGCCGGCATGACTGTGTGCTGCGGCGGTATCGTGGGTATGGGCGAAGAGAAGTCGGATCGCGTTGGTCTTCTTAAGCAATTGAGTTCGCTAGCGCCTCATCCTGAGTCGGTTCCGATCAATCTTTTAGTGAAGGTCGAAGGCACGCCGCTCCAAGATGAGAAAGAAATCGATATTTTCGACATGGTGCGAACGATTGCAACGGCCTGCATTATCATGCCTCAAAGCCGCGTTCGTCTCTCAGCGGGTCGCACGCAGATGAGTGATGAAGCGCAGGCGCTTTGTTTTCTCGCCGGTGCCTCATCGATTTTCACTGGCGATAAACTTTTGACCACACCGAATCCAGGTGAGGACAAAGATCATCAACTCTTTGCACGTCTTGGTTTAAAGCCGTTGCCTGTGCAAGAGCCGGTTCAACGTGAAACACTAAAACCTGTCTATGAAAAAGAAGTCGTAACTGAGGCAACGCTTTAATGAAGGGTTTGGGAATAGACATCCTCGAAGATATCTTTTCCAAGAAGCTGACTGAGATTCGTTCACAGGGCCGCTGGCGATCGCTGCGGCCTTTGACATTTGAATCGAGCGGTGGGGCTCTTCTTGATCTGACTCATAATGATTACCTAGGTTTTCGCGGCGATCCCGCTTTCCAAGCCGACGTGCTGGAAGCAGCTTCGGCGTGGCCTATGGGCGCCGGTGCCAGTCGTTTGCTCGGGGGCGAGCATACGATTTATGGCGAGGTCGAGAGGACTTTTTCCGAGTGGAAAGGCGCTGAGACTTCGCTTTATTTCTCGTCAGGCTATGCCGCGAATGAAGCTTTGATGTCAGCTCTCGCACATCCTGAGGTTACGTTTTTTTCGGATTCGCTGAATCACGCGAGTCTCATCGATGGGCTTCGCCTCGCTCGAATCAGCCCCGAGCAAAAAGTAATATTTCAACACAACAACATAGAAGATCTTGGGAATAAACTCGCGGCTTGCGCAAGTCGAGGGAAGATTGTTGTGACAGAAAGTTTGTTCAGCATGGACGGTGATCGCGCGCCGCTGGCCGAACTTTTGAAGGTGTGTGAAGAATTTGGTGCAACGCTCGTGATGGATGAGGCGCATGCGCTTGGGGTTTATGGAACCGAGGGAGCGGGGTTTGTTTCAGGCCCTGAGCATCGCGGGATTATCTCGGTGAATCCTTGTGGCAAGGCGATGGCCGCGTCAGGAGCTTTTGTTTGCGGGCCGACTTGGTTAAGAAATCTTTTGATCAACACGGGACGTAGTTTTATTTATTCAACCGGCGCTTCGCCTTGGCTTGCAGCGGGACTCATTCCAGCGATCCATCATGTGCGTCGTGCCAAGGTTAAACGCGTTCGGCTTGATATGCTGGGGCATTCGCTGCGCGATCATCTGGAAGAGCTGGGTCTTTCCTATGGTGAAAGCAGTACGCATATCGTGCCTTTGATCCTTGGAAGTGAAGAGATCGCTCTGAGATACGAGGGCTCGCTCAGGGAGAGACGTATCTTTGCGCGGGCCATACGCCCACCAACGGTGCCCGTTGATCAGTGCCGGCTTAGGTTATCTCTTAATTCCAACATTGCGAACCTTGAGCCGCTCGTTTCGGCTTTGAAGGAGCTAGTATGAACTTTCAACAGATCTTCATAACCGCAACCGGCACGGATGTAGGAAAGACTTTCATCTCATCGCTGCTCCTTCGCTCAGCCCCGGATTGGTCGTACTGGAAGCCTGTGCAAACGGGTGGCGCGGCCATCGATCAAAACTCCGTGCTTGAAATCGCGCCTGCGGCCCGAATCAGCCCGCTCAAAAAATACGAATACGAGCTGCCCGCATCACCTGATCAAGCCGCAGCCGCCGAATTTGCCACACCACCGCTCGTCTATGATCTGGCGCGCATGGCGAGGCTTGAGAGTCAGATGATTATTGAGGGCGCCGGTGGTCTAATGGTTCCCCTGAACGATAAAAATGAAACCTGGCTCGATTTTCTCCAAGAGACTCGCATGCCGGTTCTCTTGGTCGCGACCAGTGGTTTGGGAACGATCAATCATACGCTGCTGAGTATCGAAGCCCTGCAGAGTCGTGCGATTCCCATCTTGGGACTGGTATTGAACGGCCCTGAACACCGAGGCAATCAAAAGTCTCTGCTGCGTTTCCACCCCCGTATTCCGCAAATCATCATTCCCCAATTAGGTTCGGACACAGCATTAAGTGAACTCGATCGCTTGGGTGTTTCGATTTGGAGAACGCTGGCGATAGGACGAAACGAAGATCAAAAATCCAAGACTTGGCTGAAAAAGGATAAAGACTTTGTCTGGCACCCCTACACCCAGCACCTGACCGCTCCCGAACCTATTCCTATAGTAGCTGGTCGTGGATCCTATTTATTCACAGAAAAAGGTGAGCAGCTCTTCGATGCCACCGCTTCCTGGTGGACCTGCAACATAGGTCACGGCCAGGCAAGAATCGGTGCCGCGATCAAACAACAGCATGCGCGTTTGGATCACTGCGGATTTGGTAACGCCACGCATCAACCGGGCTCAGAACTCGCGGCCAAACTTATTGGTCTCGCGGGAAACGAAAGCGATCTGACCAAAGTCTTTTACTCAGACAACGGGTCGTGCGCCGTCGAGGTCGCCATGAAAATGGCTGTCCAGGCCCGCATGAATCAAGGCAAACCGCAGCAATCGAAATTTCTGTATTTTCGGGGCGCTTATCATGGCGATACGTTTGGGGCGATGGCTGTCGCCGATAGCCAGGGATTTCACAAAGCCTTTGCCCCTTACGTATTCAAGGGCATCGAAACTACGGTCGTCACCTCGCACGCCACGGATTTATGCCCTAACGGGTCCAAGTCCCTCGATGAAGGCAAGGCCAAGCTCGATAGACTCTTTCAAGTTCACGCCCGAGAACTAGCCGCGGTCATCATCGAACCATTGGTGCAAGGTTCGGGTGGAATGTTGATGCAAGATCCAGACTGGCTCAAACATTTAGCGAAACTTTGCCAAGAACATAGCGTGTATTTGATTTTGGATGAAGTTTTTACAGGCATGGGCCGCCTCGGATCAGACTTTGCATACCAAAAGGTTGGTATAAAACCAGACTTGGTTTGTCTAGCCAAAGGACTAACCGGCGGGAGTCTTCCTTTCGCCGCAACGCTTGCAACGACCGAGATTTTCTCTGCGTTTTTGAGTGAAGACAGATCAAAGGCTTTGCTTCACGGCCATACATTTACAGGCAATCCCATAGCCTGTGCCGCTGCGCTAGCCACCTTGGAGATCTATCGCGAACTCGATATTCCAGCGCGAGCCCGCGTGATTGAAGGGGCGTTTCAGCAATGGATAAGCGAGAATCAAGCGCCGTTAAAACTGAGTTCGCCTCGAGCTATGGGTGGAATACTGGCATTCGAATTGGAATCGGAGGGATATTTCTCAGAGGCGGCGTATAAAATTCCAGACCTCGGCCGTAGACATAATTTACTTTTAAGAACTCTAGGTGGAACCGTGTACTTTGTACCTCCGCTTTCCACCGACGAGGATCAATTACTCATAGCGCTAGAGAATCTGAAACAGACGGTACAAGACTATCTAGATGCCAAGATTTCTTAAGTCTTCTCCAACTTCTTTTGAGCAATGAAAGTGCGACATTCCAAAAGCCAAGCTTTGAATTCGCGACAAAGCTCATCTCGCTCGGACATAAACGTGTCCGCGATGCGCGAACCCTGCGCCTCAACCACAAGGATTTCTCTGAAGCGTCCGCGCTCTTTCACAACGTACTCATCGACAAGACCAAATCCACGGTCGTTGAGATACCAGCGTAGCGGTTGAGAGTCCTGTTGGGGTGACAGGATCAGTCGATGATGTGACAAACCCTCAGGAAACAAAGAGGCAATGATACTAGCAACTGTCGTTACACCCACGCCTGCGATAACAAAGTCCGAGCTTTCATACCCAGCGATGGACACAAGTTCCCCTGCTGAAACAAAAACTTTGATGCGCTCAAGATCCGCTCTATCTAACGATTTAAGATGCTCATTTAAAGGGGCGAGTGCCTTGGCGCTTTGATCGACAAACACCACTTCTTTGACCTTACTTAACGCCCCAAAACCGATAAGACCATGATCACAGCACATGTCAAAAACTGTGTGACCTGGCCTTATGAGACTAACGATTTTATCGATGCGAGTGCTCAATCGGATACCTCGAACGTTTGAACTTCCACTGCCCTGATTCAATCTAGGGAATTCGCCTCCCTAATTCACTTAAAATTTCAGAGTCTGGGGTAGCCCCCCCACTCGGGGCGTGTACTCGGCTATTCCTTTGAACTTATTGTTACTATTGAGTTTACCCTTACCAAAACGCCCTTTAAATCGCCCAAAGACATAAAAAGAAAAAGATCCGTAACCACCTGTTTAAAAAAGTCGAGGGCCAAATCCGATAGTCTTATTATACAAAAAACCCAGGTGCCACTATGCTCCGCTTTATTACCATTCGTATGATTTTACTCGCCAGCGTCCTCACGGGCTGCGATAGCGATCTAGCGATATTTTTACCCCCGGCTAGTGCTCCCATCCGCATAGAAAGCGCAGCTAACCTTATAACCAACGAAACCTACACCCTATCCTGGACCAAGGCTCCTGGTGTAAAAAAATATGACGTCGCAATTGCTCGCGACGAGGCGTGCACAGATATCGTCTTTGAAAAAAGAAATTTAGCGGCGACCAGCCTCGAACTCGATGCCCTAAACGATGGGCAATATTATATGTGCGTATACGCGCAAGCCGCCATCCGATCGCCAGCCGTTAATAACGGAGTATTGCTAACGATCGATCGCACCCGCCCAAGTGTTCAGATTCCAACAGATATCAAAGTCGCTGCGAGTCCTTTCCGCCCAGAGATTGATGTTCAGGATACTACCGAATTCACCGTCAGCTGGTCCCAGGTCTCTGGCGAAGGAAAAGTCACCTTTGATAATTCCAACACGCAATGGCCATTGGTGACAGCGGACAAGAACGGCGTCTATAAACTCATCGCAAAAATAACCGACCAAGCCGGCCACAGCGTAGACCAGGAGTTTCAATTTTACTGGGAAGGCAGCGGCGTAGGCCTAGAATTCACCGCACTGGCTCGCAACGCTGTGGCAACCGATGGTTATGTCACAGCAGCCGAGAGTTCCAATACCTATTCACTCTGGGTGCTCGCCGCCAGTGGCTTTACTTCCGCTCTCTACACTCAAGCACTCTCTGATTCCAATGGCCTCGTTACCTGCGACGCCGCACAAAGCTATTCTTCAGCTAACATTCCGACTGCTGTTGATCTAAACGTAGATGGAAAGTTCGTCATTTGCGTAAAACTGAACGATGCCTTAGCTAAAATTATTTACGGCAAATCAGAAGTGATCACCCGTAAAACAATCGGGCCACAAGTGACAAGTTTCGCAAAATCCAACGTCGCGAGCGATGGGATAATTAGCTCGGCAGAAATGGGGAGCGGACTTCCGCTTTGGACTCTTACACAATCAGGCGCCGACGCGATCGCGTTTACCACGGCTCTTTCCGATTCGGGCTCAACACTCTCGTGCGATACTTCTAAAACCTACAATCAAACAACTCTGCCTGCTGCCATCGACATTACAACCGACGGCACCTATGCCGTTTGCGTGAGATTAACCGATAGTCTTGGAAATACAGCGTACAGCAAATCCGATACAGTAGTCCGAGCGGCTAACGGTCCAAGTTTCATTTCTCTATCAGGAGCCAATGCTGCAACCGATGGCTACATCAACGACAGTGAGAAAAATTCAAGTACCGCGGCCTGGTCTCTCAGCCAGGTCGGTGGAACGTCTATCGCCTATACAGCCCCAATACTCGACAACACTTCTACTGTGGTTTGTGATGCGACTCAAACCTACGGACTCACAACCACCCCAGCAATCAACACCGTTCCAAGTGATGGGTTGTGGGTGATTTGCGTTCGACTTACCGATATCGCAACCAACCTCACATACGGAAAATCGACGGCACTGACACGAGATACGGTTGCACCCGTATTCACTTCGCTCGCCGCCGCGAACGCAGCGACCGATGGCTTCATTAACGATAGTGAGAAACTCCTGGTCAATGCACTTTGGACTCTCAGCGCTTCAAGCTACAGTCTCGCCGCATACACAACCCCCCTTGATGATACAGGTGCTGCGCTCCTTTGCGATGCAACACAAACCTACAATCAAAGTGCAATTCCCACGCCTTCCAACATCCTAAGTGATCTCGCCATTGCCGCGTGTGTAAAGCTCACGGATTCCGCGGGCAACATAACCTTCGGCAAATCCGTCCCTGTGGTCCGCGACACAGCAGCTCCCGTATTCACCTCATTAAATGGCGCAAACGAAGCCAGTGACGGTATTATCAATGACAGTGAAAAGGCAGCCACCGGAGCACTATTCACTCTCATCGCTTCACAACAAAATAGCACTGACTATACAGCAATTCAAAGTGATAGCGGCAGTGCTCTTGTTTGTGACGCCTCTCAAACCTACAACAGTTCGACCTTGCCAACGATCAATTCGCTCAGCAGCGATGGGCCCTACGCTTTATGTGTAAAACTCGTAGACGCCGCAGGCAATACGATCTACAGAAAATCCGCAACGATTGCTCGCACGACGACAGGTCCAAGCATTACATCCTTAGCGCTCGCCAATGCAGCAACGGACGGCTACATCAATGATAGCGAAAAAGCGCTAACCACAGCCCTCTGGACATTAACACAAACAGGCGGAACCTCTATCGCCTACACCTCACTCCTCGACGACACATCGCCTGTGACCTGTAACTCGAGCAAAACCTACGATCAATCGTCTGTCCCAGGGCCTAGCGATCTGACGAGTGACAATCCCTGGGTGATCTGTGTCAAGGTCTCCGACACCTTAGGCAACATCACTTACGGAAAATCCGCAGTCGTCGAACGTGATATCGTAGCGCCCGTGTTCACGAGCTTAGCTCTCGCAAACGCAGCCACTGACACCTACATCAACGACAGCGAAAAATTGATGGTCAGCCTCATGTGGACGCTTTCCGCAACGGGCCACTCATCTGCGGCCTATACTCTTGCCCTCAGCGATACAGCGGGTGCCGCAGTTTGTGATGCAACCCAAAATTACAATCAATCCACCATCGCGACTCCTGCTGATCTCAGCTCTGACGGAGCTTATGCATTATGCGTGCGTCTCACAGATGCCGCGGGCAACATTCGGTTTGGCAAATCTGTGCAGCTTACGCGAGATAGTGTTGCACCCGTGTTTACATCGATGGTAGGGGCCAACGGAGCGTCTGACAATTATATCTCCGATGCAGAAAAAGCGTCGGGACTCGCACTTTACACTCTTTCGGGCTCAGATTATTCCACCGACGATTTCACAGCCGCACTCGATGACACCAGTGGTACCGTGGCCTGTGATTCGTCACAGACCTATGGTAATCCGAATATCCCCGTGATCTCGAGCATTGCGACCGATGGAACTTACATCGTTTGTGCTCTATTGTCCGACGCTGCAGGAAACCACGGGTACGGGAAATCTTCGCAGGTCGTCCGTGACACCACTGGACCGACATTAACTTCGTTGGCTTTAGCCGGTGCCGCGACAGACGGCTACATCAATGATGCAGAAAAAGCTCTGACCACAGCGATGTGGGCGCTCAACGCAAGTGGACATTCAGGTGCGACCTATACGACGGCACTAAGCGATACCAGTGGTGCATTGGTTTGCGATAGCTCCAAAACCTATGGTCAATCATCGATCGCCAATCCTAGCACACTGTCTTCGGATGGAGCCTATGCGCTCTGCACGAGATTGGTCGATGCAGCGGGAAACATCACCTACGGTAAATCCGATCAGCTCACACGCAGTATCACGTTTCCCTCCTTCGTTTCGCTCGTGAAAGCGAATGAGGCTGTCGACGGTTTTATCGCCGGAAGTGAGAAAACATCCATTCTTGAATTGTATGCTCTCTCGGCCACAGGTCAGTCCGGAGAGGATTATTCCGCAGCACTTAGCGATAGCGGTGGAACGCTCGCCTGCGACAACACGCAAACTTATGGCAGCACTACTATCCCAACCGTCGCTTCCATCACAACTGATGGCACTTACGTGGTCTGCGTTCAGTTAAAGAACGCACCATTGAACTACACCTATGGCAAATCACAGTCTGTGGTTCGAGACACCACAGCTCCGACCGTAACAGTCAACACTCTTTCAACTACCGATTTAACGCCACCATTAAGTGGAACCATCGACGATGCGACTGCAAGCATCAGTGTGACTGTCAATAACCACACATACACGGCGACCAACAACGGCGACGGCACCTGGAGCATTGCCGACAATGTCCTTTATATGACAGGAACCAACACGTATGATGTGACAGCCAGAGGTACCGATTCCTTGGGCAACTTCGCAGACGACAGCACAAGCGGTGAACTCACCATTACCGCTCCTGCTTTTGTCTCGACTTGGAAAACTGACAATGCCGGTAGCTCAGGGAGTAATGAGATCACCCTCCCTCTAAGAGCGAGTGGAACTTATAACTTCGTTGTGCAGTGGGGTGACGGCAGAGACGACATCATCACGGCTCATAACGCACCGACCATCACTCACACTTACACGTCACCTGGCACTTACACGGTGATTATATCTAATGTTATAACCGGTTGGTCATTTAAGAATACAGGCGACAAACTCAAACTCATGACGATCTCAAAATGGGGCCCTCTCAAGTTTGGTAATGACGCAGAATATTTCCGAGGCTGTACAAACCTTGCTATTACAGCGACCGATATCCCAGACTTGACGGGCACCACCACGTTCCAAGCAATGTTCCAATCTACACCGTTTGTCAGCATTCCCAACCTCGCGAGTTGGAACGTATCCGCAGTCACCAATATGGAAGATGCTTTCGCTGGCGCCACGAACTTCAACCAATCGATCAACGCCTGGAATGTAAGCTCCGTCACCAATATGAAGGGCATGTTCTATCAAGCCGCGGCCTTCAATCAAGACCTCAACAGTTGGAATACGGGTGCTGTTACAAACTTGATTTACACCTTTGCTGAAGCATCATCTTTCAATGGTAATATCAGCAGTTGGAACACCTCTGCAGTGACCAGCCTGTTCGGGACTTTCTTCAAAGCGAGTTCATTCAATTCAAATGTTGGTTCTTGGATTACGAGCAGCGTCACTAGCATGGCCCTTACTTTCGCCGAAACGCCTTTTAATCAAAACATTAACAGCTGGAACGTCAGCCAAGTCCAGTCTTTTGAGGGCATGTTCCGGGCCACAACAGCCTTCAATCAACCTTTGGCCAGCTGGAACCTCGCAAGCGCCAAAAACCTTCGTCAGATGTTTGGATGGAGTGTATTCAATCAGCCGCTTGCAGCCTGGAATGTATCGACAGTCGAAGATTTCGTAGGCATGTTCTGCTGGACTACTGCTTTCAATCAGCCGCTCAACGGCTGGAACGTATCCTCAGCCAAAGATATGGCTGAAATGTTCTGGAAGTCTTCCGTATACAACCAGCCTCTGAGCAACTGGAATGTGGGCAATGTCGAAGTTATGCAATCAATGTTCCACGATGCGGTATTCAATCAGGACATCAGTAGCTGGAACGTAAGTCGCGTCTTGGATTTCAACGAAATGTTCCGTGGCAATACAAACTTCAACCAACCAATCGGATCTTGGGCCCTCACCGTCGCACGGAATCTCGGTTCCATGTTCAACGGAGCGACCGCTTTCAACCAGAACCTTAGCAGCTGGACGACGGGTACCGTCGATAACATGGAATACATGTTTGCTTTCGCTCCGAACTTCAATTCGAATATCGGTGGTTGGGACGTTTCAAACGTCACGAAAATGAACTCGATGTTCGAGCGTGCTTCAACATTTCATCAAAACTTAAATTCATGGGTAACGTCAAAGGTCACCAACATGGCCTGGATGTTTGCCGACGCGACTGCATTCAACGGTGATATCACCAGCTGGAACACAGCTCTGGTAAATAATATGGAGCATATGTTCTGGAACGCCAGGGCCTTTAACCAAGCAATTGGTAGCTGGAACACAGGGCTCGTCACAAGTATGGGCTCCATGTTCGAAGGCACTCCCTTTAATCAAGCTATCGGCAGCTGGAATGTCTCGAACGTAACGAACATGAACTGGATGTTCGCTTGGGCGACATCTTTCAATCAGGACCTCACCAACTGGAACACGGGAGCCGTTGTCGATATGGAGCACATGTTCTTTCAAAACTGGGCTTTCAATGGCAACGTTGTGAACTGGAACGTGAGCAATGTAACCAAGATGGCTTCTATGTTTGAACAAGCGAATGCTTTTAATCAAAATATCGGTGGATGGAATGTCGGCAAAGTGACGAACTTCCAATCCATGTTCTACGGCGCTGATGTATTCAATCAATCTCTCTCAAGCTGGGATGTAAGCAAAGCCACAACCATGGGCTGGATGTTCTTCGATGCCTACGCTTTCAACCAGGATATCGGCAACTGGTCGCCGCTTCTTGTAACGGCGATGAACAACATGTTTGAAAACTCGGGGCTCTCACAAACCAATTATACCAACGCCCTGGTCGGCTGGAACAACAAGCCTCTGCAAAACAACGTGACCCTGGGCGCCGGCAACAAAAAGTACCTGGCCGGAGCAACCGCAGCGCATGCAAACCTCATCGGCACCCGAGGTTGGACGATCAACGACGGCGGCCTCGGTCCGTAAGAAAACGAAAAAAAAGCTTCAAGTGCAAACTTGAAGCTTAATAAGGAATTTCGAACGCGAAGCGAAAAGGCAAACGATCAAATATCGTCGTCGTCTTCATCTTCGTAGAGTTCATCAAGCGAAGTCTCGTCAGATTCTTCCTCATCTTCGTCGTCGTCCAACTCTTCTTCGTCTTCTTTCACTTTGGCGTCGACTTCCTCGTCTTCATTCTCTTCTTTCCACTCATCGATCTCGTCGGCATCCATTTCGTCAACGACATGTTCGTCGGCAAGTTTTTCGGCACGCTCTTCGAGCCAATCCTTGGCGTCGTCCTCGTTATCAAAACCAGCCTTCAGAATTTTGCCTGTCTCGATGTTATAGACTTTCCAAAGCAACGTCTTATCTCCAATCATTCGAGGGAACATAATCAATCAGCGCGTCCGCAACTTAAGGAAAAGCTGATTTCCTGTCAAGAAATGCCAATCAAGCCGATTGTGTCACTCCCCAGAAATTCTAACATAGGTTTTTCTAGAAAAGACCAGCCTCTCGCGTTTTTTTGCCAAACAATTAGCGCATTTGGATAAAGAACGACGAAAAACATAAATCACGCCATTTTTACATCTTTAGACTTGAAAGCCTCGCGCTAGTCGGGTAAACAGTGGCTGAGGCAAGGAAAGAAACGCCTTCGTTGGAGACCCTATGTTGTTAGCAGGCTTAGTGAGTGCTTTAATTCTGACCCAAGCCCCTACCGACCGTTGGGCCTGTGATCTGGCACCCAGTTTGGGTGTAGGTTCGGCCGATGAAGGTGATATCGATAATTTCACCAGCTTAAGCCTTGGCTGCCGCTACGAACTCTTCCAGGTCTACGGGATCGGCGTTAGCCCAACCCTCACCCTCGACAAACAAATGTGGTCCGTCTACGAAGGCGGTAGCCAAGCAAAGAATATCTATGGCTACGACACCCAGGACTATCTCTTCGGTTTGCGTTTTTCCCGCAATCTATCAGAACACACTAAGATCTTTTACGGATTCGCCGCCGGCTTTGGCACGGGGTCTCTTGAACTGACCGAATCCACCACGCAAACCTCTCTCAATGCTGACTACAATGGACTCACTCAACAGTTGATGACACACACCCTGGGCGGAAGTTATGGCCTGACCGACCGTCTAGCCTTGTCGCTCGCATGGCAAAGACAAGACGCCACTCAGAAGTGGAATGTCACCGGTTCTGATATTTTCGTTCAAAACGTCGATGACAACAATTCTCTGACCCTGACCGATGGCAATTCAACCTCGCTCACGGGGTCGAGCTTTCGCTCGAAAAATTCCACCAGCGTAAACTCTATCCAAATCGGCCTGAGTTTCTCCTTTGGCGGCTGAACTAGACGGGTAGGAGTTCTGTCAGACTGCAAATATGGTCCCATTCACGCGCAGTCACAGGCTGAATCGATAACCTTTGTCCCGGCAACACGACCGCCATACCCTTGAGCTTTGTATCAGCCTTCATCTGATTGAGCGTAATCGCTTCTCTAAACCGACTCACTGCCTTTACATCCACCATAACCCAACGAGATTCACCGATCTTCAGCGACTTCTCGTCAAAGTATTTGGCTTTGGGATCGAGCGCCGTAGGATCAGGATAAGCCGCTCGCACGACCTCAGCAATGCCAACGATAGCGGGCTCCGCCACGCGACTATGATAAATAAACACAGTCTGACCAACCGCAAATTGATCACGCATAAAATTCCTGGCCGTGTAATTCCGAACACCTTCCCAGTGCTCGGTTTTTTTCGGCCGTTTTACGAGGTCATCAAACCCGAAAACATCGGGTTCCGTCTTCATAAGCCAGTGGAGCTTACCGGACATAATCTTCCTTTCAAATAATATCGTAGCCCCATCCGTCAAAAATCGTTTAAATCTTTCAGTCTAAATACGATTCTACAGAGGGAACCGAGAATGTCGAAAAAACGCCTTTTCATTATCGATTCGATGGCGATGGCCTTTCGGAATTTTCATGCCATCCGGGCCCTCTCAAATTCCCAAGGCACGCCGGTTAACGCGGTGTATGGCTGCCTTATGTTTCTCGCGGGGCTGATCGAAAAAGAGAAACCCGACTATTTCGTGTTTGCCACCGATAGCCAAGAGAAAACCTTTCGTCACGAATTTTACGAGGCCTACAAAGCTAACCGCTCCGATATGCCGGCTGACCTTGCTTTGCAAATTCCCTTGCTTTATCGCCTTTTTGAATCGATGAAAGCCCCTTTACTCAAAAACACCAATCTTGAAGCCGACGATCTTATCGGCTCCCTGGTCACCCAATATGCAAACGATGATCTGCACTGCTATATCGTTTCGGGTGATAAGGATTTCATGCAGCTCGTGAACGACAACGTCTCGATTTACAGTCCCAAAAAGGGCGGCGAAGTTCATATCTGTACCCGCGATGGCGTCTTCGAAAAATTTGGCTGCACGCCTGAGCAGGTGATCGATATCTTGGCCCTCATCGGTGATACTTCGGACAACGTTCCAGGCGTTCCCGGCATCGGTGACAAGGGCGCAGCCAAACTCATTGCTGAGTTCGGTTCGCTCGACAACATTTATGCAAACCTCGACAAGATCGCGAATGCGCGCCAGCGCAAAGGTCTCGAAGAGAATAAAGAGATTGCTTATCTGTCTAAGCGCCTTGTGACGATCAAAACCGATGATGTACTTCCCTGGTCGCTCGAAGATATGCGCTGTGATACCGAACTCGCAGTGGCCAACCCGGAGCTACTCGCATTCGTCGAAGAAATGGAATTCAAAACCTTCACTGAGCGGACGAAGACCAGACTGCGATCGCGCGCGGCCCAATCGGAAAAAGCTGCTGTCACCGCACGTGTGACGAGCGAAGCAATCGAGCAGGTTCAAGGTCGTCCGCGTGAGGTGAATGATTATCGCATCGTGACGACGACCGAAGACTTCGAAGCTCTGATTCGGGATATTCAGGATGCGCCTGTCATCGCTTTTGATACTGAGACTACGGGCCTCGATCGTATCGCGTCGGTTCCCATTGGAGCGAGTCTATCTTTTAAAAGCGGAGCGGCCGTTTATATTCCCATACATGAAACGTATCGCGTGCTCCCCGAGGAAGACGTCAAAAGTTATCTTCGGCATATCCTCGGGAAAAAGGGACAGCTAAAGGTTGCACATAATGCCAAGTTCGACCTACAGATGCTGCATAATATCGGTATACTGGTCGAAGGTCCTTTTGCCGATACTTTAATCGCCTCCCACTTAAATGACACCTCCGAACGCGGTCATAGTCTGGATGAATGCTGTTTTAGGCACCTGGGCTACACCAAGATCCCAACCAAGACTCTTCTCGACAAGCAGGGCACGATGCTCAGCGCTTCGATCGAGGATCTGGTTGAATACGCATGTGAAGATGCCGACTTTACGTTAAGGCTGTGGCAAATCATGGAGTCTTATCTACGCGAGAAGAATCTTCTCGACGTCTTTCACAATGTAGAAATGCCGCTCATTCCCGTGATCACACGCATGGAGCTTACCGGCGTTCATCTCGATGTGGAAATGCTATCGATCATCTCCGAAAAGTTGGCGATCAAACTCAAAGAGCTTGAAGGAAAGATATACGAAATCGCGGGCGAAACATTCAACATCAACTCGACCAAACAATTGCAAACCATACTCTTTGAGAAGCTGAAGATTCACGAACTCCTCGGCCTCAAGCGGTTGAAAAAAACCAAAACTGGTTTTTCCACCGATGTGACCGTACTCGAACAAATGTCCGAGCATCCACTAGGGGCAGTGCTACTGGAATACCGCACGATCAATAAATTGAAATCGACCTATGTCGACTCACTTCCCCAGCTGCTTCATCCTTCCGATGAAAGGCTGCACACCAACTTTCATCAAACCGGGACAACCACAGGCCGTCTCAGTTCCAACGATCCTAACCTTCAGAACATTCCGATCCGTTCCAACGAGGGACGGGAAATTCGTCGAGCATTTTCAGCAAGTCAAAAAGGTTGGGTAATTGTTTCGGCTGACTACTCACAAATTGAACTTCGTATCCTGGCTCACCTCGCGGACGAAGAAAATCTTCGGCAGGCGTTTTTGAATCGTCAGGACATTCACACCGCGACAGCCGCTCGAATATTCGGGGTGGAGCCGACAGCGGTGACTGGCAATCAACGTTCGCAGGCCAAAGCTATCAACTTTGGAATCATCTATGGCATGGGTCCGCAACGCCTCGCTCGCGAGACGGGCGTGAGCATGCGCGAGGCCAAGGACTTCATCGATCGCTACTTTGCGACTTACCCCCGTATCCGCGACTATATCGATCGCTCGATAAACTTCGCGCGGGAGCATGAATACACCATGACCATCACGGGCCGTCGTCGGACTTTGCGTGAGATCAATGAGACCAAGGATCGCATGGTGCTTTCCAATGCTCAAAACATAGCCGTGAACGCACCCGTGCAAGGAAGTGCTGCCGACCTCATCAAGATCGCAATGGTGCGGGTGCAAAAGAAGCTGGATGAAAGCGGGTTGCATGCTAGAATGCTTCTCCAGGTCCACGACGAATTGGTATTTGAATGTCCCAAGGACGAAGCGGACAGTGTCACGGCGCTGGTAAAACGAGAGATGGAAGAGGCCTATCAATTTAGCGTTCCTCTTCAGACCGATGTGGGTATTGGCGAAAACTGGTTAGAGGCACACTAAAAATGGCTGATGAAGAAGAAAACCTGAAGGTCATGGGCATCTTTGAACACATCGATGAGCTTAGAGCGCGTCTTGTGAAATCGGTGGCCGTTCTCGTTGTCATGTTTTTCGTATGCTACAACTTCGCGCCCGAAATTCTGGGCTTTTTGAAAATTCCCTTGGTCGCCGCGCTGCCACCGAACACGCCTTCGCTTTATTTTACAGGACCGATGGACGTATTCATGGCGAATGTGAAGCTCGGCTTTTTCACCGCAACCATCATCAGTTGTCCGATTTGGTTATACCAGCTCTGGAAGTTCCTTGAACCAGCGCTTTACGAGACTGAGAAGAAGTATATCCTTCCGTTTATGTTCTTTTCCATCAGTCTGTTTCTGGCCGGTGTTGCACTCTGTTATTACGTTGTTCTTCCTATCGCACTCGAATATCTCATCGGCCTCGGTAAAGAAATGGGAACAACCGCGATTATCACGATCAGCGATTATCTATCGCTCGTCATGCTGATGATGCTCGGCTTTGGACTCGTCTTTGAAACACCGATAGTGCTCGTCCTCCTTGCATTGCTCGATTTAATTTCCGCCGATACGCTTCGGTCCAATCGTCGAGTGATCGTCGTGATCATCACGATCGTCGCCGCGATCGCAACGCCGACCCCCGATCCGATTTCAATGTTGGCTATGGCCTTCCCGATGTGGCTGCTCTTTGAAGGCTCGATCCTGGTCATCGCCTGGCTCAAACGCGAAAAGCCGGCCGATACCAAAGCAGGATAAGCATTAAATGAATCGATTGCGTCTGACCCATAGACTTTGTTTCACTACCATCCTTGGTCTTGGCTTTACGCCCTCAGCGTTTGGTCAAGATCCTCTCCCTGTCCCGGCGGAAGCGCCGATTAAAAATCCTGCGCCTTCGACGCTACCCTCCGATCCCAATAAGATCGATACGGCAGCGGCGAAGATCACAGCCAAAGAAGCTAACCTTCCTCCCCGTCACGCGAACTGGAGCGTGGGCTTTGATGCTCGCGAACTCAATGTAACGCCGGGTGATCGCCGCTATAAACAAAGGGCGATAGCACCGGATATTAATATTGGCTTTACATGGATCGATGAAAGCTGGTGGGCCATGGGCCGCGTTCATCTTCCTTTCGGTCCGACCAGCGAACGTTTTCCCGACAGTCCGCCGCTCGATACGGAAGGCTATGGCGTCTCAGCAACGTTTGGAAAGACTCTGAGTTCATCAAGTCTTCGTGAGTCATCAGGCGACTACGGCATCGAGCTTGGCATCGAATCCTTCGAGCTTGCTGCACGATCGTTTCGAAGGCAGGTCCTCTATGATGGAACAGCGACCGACGCTTGGGTTATGAAAACCCGGTGGACTGCACTCACGCCAGCAATCTTTGCGACTTTTCTCAAGCCCGCTCGCCCGCAAGGCAATAAACCTGAGTGGTTGATGACCCGTATCGAAGGCTATCGCGTAAGCCTGGGTGTCGTCATACCTGTTCAGAGGTCTTGGGATCTTCGTTACGAGCGCGCAGGCCTGCCTGAGGGCGATCGTGGAGGCTGGACCGGCGTGCACGGCGTTCTCTCGTTAAGCACGTGGCTTGGCATTTGATCTTTCGCTTCATTCCCGGCACATTCGGTAATGAAAAGGAGGTCAACTCATGCGTCGACTCTTGAAGGTTCTAATTACGGCTGCCCTCATACAGCCCTTCTCGCTTTATTCCGCTACTAAAAAAGAGGATGTTGAAGAGTATCGTTTGAAAAACGGTATGAAAGTCCTCTTTCTCAAAGATGATTCCATTCCCAACGCAAACATGTACGTCTTCTGGCGCGTGGGGTCGCGCAACGAGCAGCCAGGCATCACGGGCCTTTCTCATTTTTTTGAACATATGATGTTTAATGGGTCCAAGAATTATCCCCCCGGTTCCTTCGATGTCGTGATGGAAGCTGCGGGCGGCGCAAACAACGCTTATACATCCAATGATGTGACCGTCTACACCAACTGGTTTCCCTCCTCTGCCTTTTCCACCATCGCCAGTCTCGAAGCGGATCGCATCGCGTATCTTCAACTCGACGATAAGAAGATTGAGAGTGAACGAGGCGTCGTCCTTTCCGAGCGATCGACCGGCCTTGAGAACGATCCCTGGGAAGAGCTTTATATCTCTGCGCGATCCACAGCTTTCCTCGCTCATCCTTACAGCTGGCCTGTGATCGGTTGGGAGGCGGATATCAAAGCCTGGACCAAGGCTGACCTTCAGAAATACTTTGATACCTACTATAACCCCTCTAATGCGGTGATGGTTATCGTTGGTGCTCTCGATCCGAAGTTTGTATTGGATGAATTGCAAAAGAAGATAGAACCCATCTCGCGCAAAAACGTGATTCCTCCTGTGCGCACGATCGAGCCGCCGCAAAAAGGTGAGCGAAGAGTCTGGGTGACGAAAGACGATATATCGAACCCGCATTTTTTAGCGCTTTACCACGTGCCAGAATCAAAACATGCCGATCACGTTGCGCTGAACATACTCGCTGTGATTCTTAGCGATGGGCCATCGTCACGCCTCTATAAGAGTCTTGTCGACGAGCAAAGACTTGCTCTTGAAGTCGATGCCAGCAATGCCAAGGCCTTCGATCCCGATCTGTTTACGTTTACGATAGTGGGTGCCGACGGCAAAAAATTGTCAGCGATAGAGAAGGCTTTTGACAAGGAGTTAGACAAAGTCATTCAAGGTGGAATCACCGAGAAAGAGCTAGCGGCTGCCAAGAAGAAATATTTGGTCAGCTTTTATAAAGGCATGGAAACGATCAATGGCAAGGCCCAGCTGCTCGGCGACTACGAGGTCTTTCACGGCGGTTATGCCAACCTCTTCTCAGCGGCAGACAGTTACAAAGCGGTAACGACAGCTGACGTCAAACGTGTGTTGACCAAATACTTTTCTCGCAGCAATCGCACTATCGGCCTACTCGATCAACGACAAGAACAGTAAGGACACACTATGTTTAGAGCTTTCGGCTCGTGCGCATTACTTTTGACAATTATGATTTCCGAAGTCGCCAGTGCCCAGTTCAAACTTCCTGTTATGACTGAGACGACTCTCGATAACGGGCTTCGGGTAATTTTTATCGAGCAACATGAAGTTCCATTGATCGCGGTGGCCGTAGCTGTGCGTGCCGGATCGGTGAACGATGGCAAGGCCTGGGGCCTAGCCTCGATGGCGACAGCCGGCGTGGATCTAGGCACTAAGGCTTATAGCAAAAAGCAGATCGAGGAGATTGAAGATCAAAATGCGTTTCAGATCTCAACGACCCTCGGCAAAGAGTACCTCACTATCAGCGCGGAGGCCGCCGCCGAAGATGCACCCACTCTCATGAAGCTGCTCGGCGAACTCGTCAAAAACCCGGTTTATCCCGCAAAAGAATTCGACAAGCTGCGTGATCGGGTGGTTTCGCAAAGCCGCAAAAGCAAAGAGAGTCCCAATCAAATTGCGACCGACGTCTTTGAACGTGTGTACTATGGGGCTCATCCGTACGCTTCGCCAGAAAACGGAGTTGCCGAAACGCTATCCAAAATCACGGCCGCCAACGTACAGGCTTTCCACAAATCCTACTTTCAACCGCAGATAGCATCGATTGCGATCGCTGGCGACTTCGATTCCAAAGCCATGAAAGATTTGATCGGCAAGGAGTTCGCTGACTGGAAAAAGGGTTCGGCTCAAGCGACCAAGATCGAGTCGATTGCCGAGGGTCCTAAGGAAGCTGAAGTTATACTGATCGATAAGCCCGACGCCCGCGAAACGACCTTTCGCATAGGCGGCAAGGGCCCGGTGAGCTTCAATCCGGTTTATCCCAAGCTTTCGGTGGTGAATACGATACTCGGCGGCCGCTTCACATCTCTTCTGAATGATGCCTTGCGGGTTAAATCAGGTTACACCTACGGCGCGCGCAGTGGTTTTGGTCAGCAGCGGTCCTCGGGAACCTTTGTCATGTCGACCTTCACCGCAAACGAGACCACATTCAAAACGCTCGATCTCGCACTAGAGACTTACCGAAAGTTTCTCACTCAAGGCGTTGATCAAAAAACTCTGGACTCAGCCAAGTCTTATGTCAAAGGCCAGTATCCTCCGCAGTATGAAACTCTAGATGGTTTGACTAGTCTGGCAACGAGCTTATTTGTCTTTGAAAAAGATATTGAGACATTTAATAAGTTTGAATCAGAGGTCGACGCTTTGACGCTTGCCGAAGCCAACGAACTCGTCAAAACGTATTTGCCCAAAGAGCCTTTAACGATTCTGATGATAGGTAAAGCTTCGGAAATAGCCGGGCAAGCGAAAACTTACGGCCGATTCCGCCAGCTTCCGATCGGCCGGGTGGATAGCGCAGCGGCTCTTTAAGCCACTGGACTTACGCGACTAAATAAAAGTGCTAGAGATTTTCTCAAGCCCTCACGATTCGAGCCGAAAACGGTGAATGTGAGGGCCTTTTCATATGAGCGCGTATTCTTACGACAAGTTGCGATTACCATTGGTGAGACGAATCTTTCGTCAAGCCAACGTCTATATTTGCGGCCTTTGCAAGACCGAACATAGTTCTTATGGCGAAGCTAATACCTGCATGAATCAATGCTGGTTCGATGTGCACAATTTCTTTCCCGTCGTGAAGCGAAAAGTCTCGCCCAGCGCCTGGGTTCATCGCTGTCTCTTCTGCTGCCGTGATTACACTTCCGAGAGCGAGGCCTTTGCCTGCGCTGTGAAATGTGCGGGCGAGAAGAATCGTGAGCAGCTGCGCGAGCAGTTACTCAACGATCTGCCCTTACCTCCGCCAACGCGAAAGACTTCGCGTCTATTGATGCTTGCTCGTGTAAGGCATGCACCCGTTGCTAAAAAGAAGGTCGAAGTCAAAGCGCCTGTTGTGGAAGAAAAGAAGAAAACGGAGATCATCGATGATCTCGGCAAGAACAAAAAGGAGTATAAGCTTCATTATATTCGTAAGGGCGGAAAGTATCAGTGTCCCTACTGCCGTGTGATGCACTTTACCAAGGCCGAGTGCGAAGCGTGTTTTGCAACGCATTGGAAAGAAGACGGCTACGAGAAGATTCGCGCCGCTTCTGTCGATAAAAAATGATTCACTTCCAAATTACGGCTTGAAACTCAGCATCCGTTGCGCTGAATCCTACGACCACGCCTTTATTATTGATTCCGAAGGCCTGACTGCGCACAGCCCCAGGCAATCCGCCTAAATCGTAAACCGACCCATCAGCCGACCAAATTGCAGCACTCTCAAGACCGGGAGTGAACCGACCGCTGCCAACAGCGAGACCGGAAGAGCTTACAGCTTGGATTCCGTTTTGCCCGGCATCACCGAAGTGAGCGACACCCACATCGCGCATCGTGCCGTCTTCCCAAATAAACGCGCGACTTCTGCCATCCGACATTTCGATAGTCCCAGTGATTTGTCCTCGATCATTCACATCATTTGCATAGCTGCTGTGTCCACCAAGGGTTCCCAAATCGATCATTTGGCCATCCCGATAGAGAAAAGCATGCCAAGTGTAATCTGCAGTCATGCTGCTACCGACGATCCAGTTGCGACTGCTGATAGCTGATGCATAAGAATACTTTCCGCCCAGAGTTCCGAGTGAACGTGGCTGACGATTCTCCCAAACGACAGCCAAGCCACCACTGGTCCCAACGATAACTTCGTTATCATTAATGTCGTCACCACTCGCGTTGTCCGCCCCTGGTAGTGCAGGGAGCTGATAAATGGTTCCTTGATCCCACAGAAAAGGTCTTGAAAGGAGTTCACCTTCAGGGGTTTTCAGTTGGCTAGTTCCAATGACTTGACCGCGATTACTGATCGCGCGCGCCGAACTGTAAAAGCCGCCTGGGAAAATTCCCAGATCGATGACTTCGCCGTTCATCCAAAGCGCTGCGTGTGACTCACCTTGAGCGTTTGCAGAGTCCCCGCAGATAACACCGGCTTCGTTGATATCGCGAGCCATAGATTGGGTGCCGCCTAACGTAGGGAGGACATAAATTTGCTTGGCCTGGGCAGCGGCGGCATTCGCAAAGACATTCAAAGATCCAAGGACCAGTGCGCATTTAAGAATATTCATCATCTGTCTTCTAATACCTTCGTGAATGAAGAGTTTTGGAAAGTGAAAACGATTTAAACACTTCAGGATAAATCGCTCAGGAAACAGTCGCCCGAAAACGGTGTTAGATCATAAATAGCAAGAACAGTCCAAGCGTGAAAGATTTGTAACAGTGTTTCTCAGATGTTAAGTATTTACCCCTGAATGCAGGAACCCTGGCGATAATTTTGCATAAGCACCCGTATCACTCATATTCATCAAGAACGGAAACACTCCATGATATTTTCCTTCGCTCGCGCGCTCATCTCAACGGCTTTCGTCTCCTCGATGTTTCTAGGCGGCTGTGGCCAGTCGCCCGAGGACAGCTCAGCGAAAATAGTGGGCGGTAGCGTTGCGACGCAAAGCATTTACCAAAACCACTTTAAATCCGTCGTCTCTATTCAACTCAACAAGGGTCACTTCTGTGGCGGAACCTTGATTGGTAAAAATGAAGTGTTAACCGCCGCCCACTGTTTCGAATCGTATTCTGCGGAAACGATAGCAAACAAAGTCGAAGTGGTGATCGGCACGCCGATTATGGTCACCCGAGCAGGAGCGGAGGTTTTCAAAATCTCCAAGTACAGAATTCATCCCAAATACAAACGCGGCCTCTACCAATACGACGTCGCAATTCTAACTTTGAATGGCAACAGCAAAGTCACGCCCGTGGCCTACAACACACAAAGTGATTTTCCAAAAGTCGGTGCTAGAACCTATGTGGCAGGTTGGGGTTATACAAAGGAGGGCGGGTTCTCAAGCGCTACTCTAAAGTATGCACCACTCAACGTCGTCAGCAATAGCGACTGTGCGAATGTCTACGGATCACAAATATACAGCGGCAATCTTTGTGCTTATGCCGAGGCCACCGATGCTTGCCAAAGCGATTCGGGTGGTCCCTTGTTTAGCTACGATGGCAAGTCGATGACTCTGGTCGGCATCGTGAGTTATGGTTACGGTTGCGCTCGACGCGGCGTCCCAGGCGTTTATACGCGCGTATCGGAATTTGCCTCGGCCAAAGCCTGGGAATAAGCAAAGACCCAATCAGCCGCAAAGCTGATTGGGTCTTTAAAAATTTGTCTGCGAATAAAATCAGTGCAGAGTGAGTTCGCTTTCTTTAGCGCCTTCCCAAAGCTTGATATGCTCGGCCTTAACTTCGATCATGGCGATGTTCGGGCTATCCAAGCCATCAGCGAAGTAGATCTCGACGTCTTTATTCCAGTGTTTTTCCATCTCCGCGCGATCTGTGATCACTTTGCCTTTGCCGGAAACAGAAATATAGGTGTCAGCGCCAAGCATCTTGTTGTGCTGAGCTGAGAGTGTTACGTGATCATTGTTTTTGATGTCGGTTGCCACAAGGCTGTCGACTTCGGCGAAGAAATACGAAGTGCCGTCATATTCCACTTCGCGATTGTTGCTCATCGGACGCGAAGAGGTACTTCCACGTGTCGTGACAGTCGTCATCATGCAAACGTCGATGTCTTTCATTTTTTCCGCGATAGATTTAAGCGAGATATCAGTCATGTTTTGTTCCCTTTGCAAAAGTCTCACCTCACTTCTTATCAACTTCAGTCGGCAAGAAGAAAGCAGGAACCGATCGACACAAGGGTGTTTTAAAGAAAAAACTTAGCAAAGACAAAGGGTTACATATATTTGTAAGTTTTAAAAAGATTTCACACCAAGCCCCCGGGCAGCTTAAGCTACTCTGGGAACTTGGCAGGAAAAAAGCTTAGTTGGCAAGCTTTGAAAAATAGACCGGCGCAAACGTTGTCGACTCCGAAACAACAACTAGATCGTCGTACACGCTCAATGACACTGTATTGCTATCATCTGAGTCAGAGATGGAAACGCATGAGAAGAGTGGTTGGCCTTCAGGATGCACAGGAATGATTTCCAGGCGCTCAACCGCGTTTACAAGAGGGCGGTAACGGGCGATAGTTGAAGATTGAAAAACGGAAACCGACGTTTCTTTCAGTTCGATGGCGTAACGGTAAGCAACGTCGTTCAACTCTTCAGTCTCGCAGCTGAAAAGGACAACATCGTCGCTTTTCTTTTCAACTGAGCTTGAAGAAGCCTCGTAAGCAAATCCGTTGGCGGAGATGAAGAGAGTGAGAGCAATAAGAGAAACTTTCATGTTTGGTTCCTTGGTGAAATTCGGCCACTCAGAGTGACACTTTGATGACTCATTTTTAGATCGCTGGAGGGTTGAAAGTCAATACCCTCAATGATATTAGCGTATTCGAAGCTGTGAACACTCCCACTTACTTGGGTTTTTGTCCGGCGATTTATTTGCCAGGATGTGCTAGCTGCTCTAATTCTCAAGACGCGGAGGAAGGTATGAAGCTCACGGATTTTGTGTATTTCTCGGAATACTTCTCAGCTTATATGCGTGAGAAGCGCTCGCAAGGAAGCCCTATATCCTTTCGATACCTAACCAAAGCCCTAGGTCTAACATCGACATCAAGTCTGGCTATGATCGCCGTGGGACGACGATATCCCACACCCTCTATGCTCGAGAAACTCTCTCAAAAGATTGGCTGGACAGTCGACGAAAAGCGTTATGCCGAGTTGATGATCGCGCACGAGAGAACAAAGTCGACAGACGACAAACAGATTTTCTGGGAACAAATGAACCGCATGCGCCCTGCGCATGACGAGCAGATAGATCTTGACCGGCTGGCGATTATAATGCATTGGGAATACCTATTGCTGATATGCTTAGCGGGGGAAAAAGGCGGGCTCGAGCGTTCACCGGAAGAGTTAAGCCGCGCCTTAAGATATCGTGTTTCGGCGAAAGAGATTGAAGAGAAAATTCGTCACTTGGAAAGCCATGGATTTATCGATCGTGATGCAGACAGCAAAATGCATCGTACGAATAAAGTGATTTCCACCACTCATGAAGTGAGTTCGAGTTTGATCAAGACTTTGCATCAGCAGATGCTCAAGATCGCTTCGGAAGAAATCTATCAGCAAGACGTGAAAGATCGTTATTTCAGCTCAATGTTTTTGACAGCCAGTCCGAAAAAAATAGAACGGGCGAAGCAACTGCTTAATAACTTTCGAAGCGAATTCGATAAAATGATGACCGAGGAAGATACCGATGAGCCCACAGAGGTTTATCAACTCGGTCTCCAGTTTTTTAAAATGACTCAGCTCATTCCAAAGGATTTGTGATGCTTAGATATCTTGCGGTTTTATTCCTTCTTCAGTCCTGCACCTCCGGCATAAACCGCAGAGGCGACCCCGCGGCCCCGTCTACCAATGGTTCTTCTGAGAGGACAGCCGGGCCAACGGCGACTCCTGAACCTTCTGGTATCGCCATAGCAGAAGCCCCTAAACCACCTCAAGCGCCCGAACCGCAGATTGAACCACCGACCGTTGAACATACGGCCGTCGTAGTAGGCAATGGACGTGAAATTCTTATCCAGAGCATTTGGTTACGCGCATCCCCTGACAATGAATTGATCAAATCCGCTGTTGAATTTGTTACCGCGCACGATAAAACAGGCTCGATCACCACCCGAGTTGTGGGAGATTATCGTTATTCGTGTTTGACAAGAAATCCAGATCTTCAGAACGATTACATCAAAGACATGTTTCGTCGTTTTGCACTAGCCGATCAAGAAGCGGGCACCGAATATTTCCAAGGATTTGGTGCATGTGACATGGAAAATGTCCCAAAAGATTTAGACTTTTCTCAAGGCATTTTTAACGAATTTCGTCTCGTGAGTGCATCAGGCCCGAATTATAGTTGTCACGGCAACCAGTGGTTCTTGTTCTATGAAGGTGTCGATAGCGATAATCAAATCACCGCACACGGCGACTATCTTAAGACCAGTCCCTTTGAAAACTTGCGGTATGACTTGGACCAATTCGTACTTTCCATGAATCCAGTCAATGGACCAAAATTTACCTTTTCGAATGCTGACGTCACCTTTGCTGTTGAGCCTTACGTAAAACAAGGCGAAGGCGTTTTAGCTCAGTTAAAATTGAATGATTCAACTGAAGAGTTAAGCTGTCGTTTACACTATTAAACGTTGCTTTCTCACGGTCTGATGTTTAAATTTACTCCACTGCTATGAATGCAATAGTCTTGTGGAGTAACGATGGCCCCGATCACGCGATCCCTATTCTTCGGCTTTTGTTTTGCCGGTGCCGTTGCGAATGCGCAAGTTGTCACCTTGGATCAAAGTTCTGCGTCCTCTGATTGGTCGGCAATTGAAAATGAATTTGTCGAGGTTATCTACCCAGCCGAGAGAAAAGACGATGCGATTTATATCGCAAATCTTATTCAGCACTATTCAAGCGTCGTGGGGCAGACGTACAAGATCGACAAACCCAAAAAGGTCTCTCTGGTACTACGTTCTGAAATGTCCCAGCCGAACGGCTTCGTCACTCTCGCACCAAGAAGGACTGAGTGGTTTTCATCTTCGACCTACTCGCCTATCACGACATCTTTAGACTGGTATCAGATACTGTCGATTCATGAATACCGACATGTTCAACAAAACGACGCGTTTTTGACTGGAGCGGTGACCTATCTCGACTATTTATTCGGTGATCTCGGACAAGCTTTAGCTGGTGCTTTTGCGAAAAAATCGTGGATGGCCGAGGGGGACGCTGTCTGGGCGGAGACCCATTATACCGATGGCGGGCGAGGGCGATCGCCCCGTTTCCCGGCTCGTCTGAAAGCTCTTTTACTCGCCGGTAAGACACCGACCTACGAACAATTTGTCAATGGAAGCTATAACGATTTGCTCGTGAACCAATACGTTTACGGGTATTTTTTAATTGCGAACGGTTATAAAAAATTTGGGGCAGATTTTTGGAGTAAAGTTTCCGACGAAGGGGCTGAATTCCCGCATCCTTTTCGCTTTCCCACAGCGTTTTACAATGTCTCAGGCGTGCCCTTTCATCAATTTTACGATGAGACTTTTGCTGACCTCAAAAAGCAATGGCAAAGCGATGCGTTCCCTGGCCTAGAAAAGTCGGACTATCAAGAGGAGAGTGATCCCGCAGTCGTTGATGGCCAATTGTATTACGTTCATTACGATTTGGATTCCTTTCACACTCTCTATCAAAGAAGTGAGGGCAAGGATAAAAAGATTGCAGAATTTCCCTACAACCGCGAACTCGCGCCCACGGACTTCAGCAAAGATTACGCAATTTATTCTGAGATCACTCCCAACTGGCGTTACGGATTTGTAGGTGAGTCGGATTTAAAACTCATTGATCTTAAGACTGGCCAGTTTACTGCCATTACCCAAGGACGACGCCTCTACAATCCCCATTTCAATACCCGGGGCGATAAGATTGTTGCGACTGAGTTCAAGAATGACGGAACTTGGCAGCTTACTCTACTCACACTTGATGGTTCCGAGATCGATAAGGTTCTATTGCCCAAATTAAAGCTGGTTGAAGGCCATTTTTTAGGTGATGAAACGCTGGTTGCGATCGCAAATGATAACGAAGGCAAGAAGACGCTGATAAAGATCAAGCTCTCCGATAAGAGCTACGAGACCCTCACGACGCCTTCCAGAAATTCCTTTTTTGCCTTAGCCAGTGACGGCAAGAGCCGTATCCTATTCGAAGCGCAGGACAAAGGTTCAACGAACGTCTTTCAACTCGACGTCGATTCCAAGTCCCTTAGCCGCTGCTCGCACTCTAAGATCGGTGCCTATTCGCCTGAATTTTCTGGCGATAAGGGCTTCGTCTATTCTGAAGAAACACCTTACGGCACACGCATCGCTCAAAAATCCCTGGATGAATGCAAACCAGCTGCTCTTTCAGAGCTGCTTGACTACAACTATCTCTCGGATACGCCTTCCGACAACTACACCAAATCTCGCCCTGTCGCGTTTAATGATCAAGAGAGTCTTCATCAGAAGAACCAAGAGCAGTACGAGCCTCGCAAATATGGAATGTTTGAAAGGCGTGCTTTTATCCCTCACTCATGGAGCTTTTTCACGGGCCGTGGTTTAGGTCTGACGTTAAAGGGCGATAACTTACTTGGTGATTTCGGTTACACCTTAAATCTTGGGCAGAGCGGAGAAGAAAACGAGCCCTATTCGAATATTCAGGTCGACTTCAAACGATATCCGTTGATAGTGAGCCTAGTCGCCGAGGCCAGCACGAGGGAATATGATACCTTGTTTCAGACCTCGGAAACGCGTTGGGATGAGAGTTCGTATGGCCTGAAGCTGACCTTGCCTTACGTTTTCAGCAAGGGGCTTTACAATGGCGACTCCCTCCTTACCTATGAAGCCCGGCAGCTTACGACCGACGATTACGAAATCAACGAAGTAAAAAATGATCTGAGCGGAGATTATTTTAAGAGCGAACTCGCCTGGACATTCGCCTATGTTAAACAAAGAAAATTCCGTTCGATCCTGCCGCCTTGGGGAACAAGCTGGACGCTCGGTTACAGCAATGCCGAAGGCAGCAAAGACGAACTTGAGACGACGAGCCGAGTCTTTGGCGTCTGGAATATTCTAACTCCTGGTGCTTTCGATAACGACGGTTTTCGTTTCGAAGCCAGCGGTGAGCAGTATACCGAGCAAGGCGCTTATCGATTCTATGCCCCCCAAACCGATCCACTAGGCTATGCGTTCGCTCGTGGTTATACCTACGACGCTGTCGAGAGATTTGAAAAGCTAAGCGGAAACTACTTTTTCCCAGTCGCTTATCCCGATTATGCCATCGGACACTTTTGGTATTTGAGGAGAAACTACATAAATCTCTTCGCCGACTACTCAAACGCTTTTACAAATGGCAAGCACCAGGAGATGAATAGCTTTGGTTCGGAACTTATGTTCGAAAGCGTATTTTTTCAGTTGCTGCCAGTCAATATCGGCCTTCGCTACATGAGACTCGTCTCAGATAGGGAAGATAAGTTCGAAGTCTTTACAACGACGACTCTGACCGTTTTCTAAGCGCTCTAAGCATACTTTTCAAGAAATCAAAAAAGGCACTTCCTCCGAAGTGCCTTAGTTTTTAAAATAAAAATTAGATCTCAACCATATTTACGACGACGTGTCGTCTCAAACTTAACGATGTCACTGGCATCGACTTCAACATTCGAGTATTCATTATCGCTAGGCACGCTTGCAAAGTACTCACGTTTCTTAGCAAACTTGTGATCTTTCAATTTATCCTTATGCTTTTTAAGCTGACTTGAGAGCTTGTCAATCATATGATCGACAGAGCCGTACATATCATCACACACATGTTCAACTGCGAACGAGAATCCATCACCGCCGAAGACGGTTGCGACCACATGATGCAAGTGTTTATCGACTGAAAACGTGACGTGGGCCTCAATGGGTTTGGTTGAGAACTTCGAGATTTCGGTTTCGATTTTCGTGCGGGCGTACTCTTGAAGGGCTTCGGAAGTGGACATGTGTTTGAAAGCAAAACGATACTGCATAGGCTGGCTCCAGAAGACAAGTTACGGATAAAAGAGACTGACTGTGAAAGCCTTGGATACCATGGAGTTGTTGAATACCCATCTTTCACCATTAAGAGGTTTATCGGCATCTTGGCTCCTAAAATGGAGTCAAAAGTGAGATCCTGACGAACCTTTCCTGGCTGCGGCTCCACCTTGCGGAATCACTCGATTTTTTCTAAATATAGTAAGGAATTTTCTCGGACAGGGAGCCTTGTGCACGACGAATTA
>JAZKGL010000279.1:0-2071 GCA_040385935.1 Bdellovibrionota bacterium | reverse complement strand
CAATTGAATGCACAACGACGAGCGGTTTTGCCGGCTTGCAGCTGGTGGGTAACATCAGCGACCTTTGCCGCGACGGCAAAGAACGGGCAAAAACAGTTTTGGAAGGTCTTGGATTTAAGATGGGTCATAAGAGAATCTTGATCAACTTTTCGCCGGCCGATAGTCGAAAGGAAGGCAATCATTTCGATCTGCCGATTGCAATCAGCCTTGCCGGTTTGGTCGCAGGCAAGCCGGTGGTCCACAATCCAAACGACTGGCTCTTTGCCGCCGAACTTGGCTTGGACGGGCGTTTGCGGCCGAGTCGTGCAGCGGTTCCTCTTATGCTGACGGCGATGGAGAATGGTTTGAAAGGGGCGATCTTTGCGGCGGAGAATGCCGCCGAGATTCGAGCGCTGATGCAGGTATCTAAGCTGCATTCAAAGAATTTTCAGTACTACTGTTTTGAGCGGCTTGAAGAGGTTTTAGCTTTTGTGTTCGACGGCGTAAAGCCTTTCGTCGATCCAGGCGACGAGGAAGAATTCGTGCCGGTGAAGGTGAAAAACTTTGACGATATGTATTTGGATGATCGACTGCAAAGGATCGCTGTTTGTTTTGCAGTGGGTCGACACAGTTTGTTATTGAGAGGCACGCCGGGATCGGGCAAATCGATGTTTGCAAGCCGGCTGCCGAGTCTTCTGCCACGTTTGGCGGCAAATATTCATTTGGATACTTTGAAGATTCATAGTTTGATGGGCGAGAAGATGTCGTCTTCGATACTTCACGGCATCCCACCTTTTCGTCAACCGCATCACACAACAAATCCTCATGCAGTGCTTGGAACAGGCACTCAGCCGGGCGAACTCTCTCTTGCTCACGGCGGCATCCTTTTTTTGGACGAACTGCCGGAGTTTCGCCGGGATTTACTGGAGTCGCTTCGCGAACCACTGGAGACCGGGACCGTGCATGTGTCCCGCGCGCAGTCAAAGTCCACGTGGAAGTCGAACGTGCAGCTGGTAGCAGCCTGCAACAATTGTCCCTGCGGGTTTCATGGCAGTCGAAAGCAGGTGTGCCTATGCTCGACCCAGAAGGTACTCTCGTATGCAAACCGAATGTCAGGCCCGTTACTTGAAAGGATCGATATTCACTTTCGCATGCCTGAACTCAAGCCTTCGCAGCTGGCCGAACTGCGACCGAATCAATCGCAGCATTTGCAAGAACGTGTGGAGATTGGTCGAGGGTTTATGTATGAGCGCTGGGGAGATTCCCGGGCCAATTGTGAAGCGAGTATGGAAGAGATTTTGGAGTCGAGTGGTATCGCGGGCCAGAGAAAAGGCGCTTTGCTTGAAAGGCTAGAGGAATCGCAGGTCTCGTCGCGGTCACTTCTTCGCGTGCTACGAGTCGCTCGCACTCTTGCGGATATGGATCAAAATCATGGGCTCGACTGGAGCTACATTAGCGAGGCAAGCGGTTGGCGTCCGCAAAATCGGATTTGACGTTTAACGGCCTGCCAGTGTCTCAACGCACAATTCGCCTGAGCGCTTGAGCAGATCACGGGTATCAAAACTTCGACCACCGCTTTGCGCAACGAGGTCCTTTAGAGACTTCGAACTCGGTTTATCATTCAACCAAACGAGCGAGAGAGAAATATCTAAGAGCTTGGCCACCGACAAGACTTTTCTGGCTTTGTCCTCATCAAGGTCCGAACCATCTTTGATAACCAACAAGATCTCGCTATGCGCAAGCGTCTGCGACAAAAAGCGAAGCTCTTCCAGATGATTGATAATCAAGCTCTTATCAGCTATGCCCAGGACATCCGCATAGACTTTCGAAGGCGCGACGAACCGCGCTGTCCCACCCTGCTCAAGCACCATGAAGGCTGGTGTCGGCCATTGGGTAAGTGCTCCCATCAAATTTTCACTGCGGCGAGCACCGCTACCGGCGATGGCACAAGGATTCAAAGGAGTCGATCCAGCGAGAACGACGTCACTCAAAAGAAGACTTATTATGATCAACAGCATCCGCATCGAAGACTCCACAGCAATTTCCACAACGTTTCTTTTGCAAGAGCGAGACCAATTCGCTAAGATTCTGC
>JAZKGL010000278.1:8605-9891 GCA_040385935.1 Bdellovibrionota bacterium | reverse complement strand
TACTTTTTAGTGGAAACCGCAGGCGAACTTCATCGCAACGCCGATGACCTTCATGTCCTGGTCAAAGAACTTCGTCGTTGGTCGGTCGGACATCAGGCCTCCGATACCTTCGAAGTGACTCTCGCCGCTCACCTCGGTTTTGAAATCGATGAGGAAGTGGGCCTGGCCGATTGGAAACTTCATGAGCTTTTGAAGAAAATCTGGCTGCAACTTGAACTCCTGCAGGAATTCAATGCGCATATTCTTCGGCAATTGCAGGCGAATTTAAAGATGGAAACCGAGGAGCCGCGTTTGCGCTTTCTTCTCGAAGACTTTCAAAGCCTGCTTGTCAGTTCCAAGGGCATCGCGCATCTGGACTTCAACGCGCTCGATATCATCGAAGGCAAACGTCTTCGTATGCTCGCCGCCATGCAGGAATGCAAGGATCTGAGCTTTGAGTTTTATCAGCTGCTGACAAGCACAATCAAAACCAGCCGCGTACCGAGTGTTCCCACCAATATCTGGTCGGAGAATGAGAGCCGTGCGATCATCAATCACCTGCTTGATCGCGGGATTACAATTCTGGATTCCAAAAAAGCGCTGCTTAATCTACAAGAATATTGTCGGGAGCATGCCGTCAGTCCCGACCAGCTTTTAGAGGCCGAATTGCAAAGAATTCACCCATTCTTTGATAACGATTCGTCGCTGTTTCTTAAAAAAGCGGGTGGAAGCGATCGCCTCAGTGAATCCTTCCATGACGAAAAACATCATATCGTTCTAAAGAAAGATTCTCTCTTGCAGCATATCAATCAAAGACTTCTTGGAATAACACTTGTAGCCCTGATGGTTCTGGAGTTCGGCGTGTCGTGTGGAGTCAAAACCGCACCCAGATCGGATGCCCTTGACGCAAGACCAAGCGTCCCATACCATGCCGAACAGCGAGATTTCCTGAAGAAAAAGACCGGTGATACCAAAGCCGGCGATAAAATCAAAACAGATGAGCCCGCAAAAGCTCAGTGATGGAGTAAGAGCATGACTATCAAAGGTGTTTATACGGCGATCGTAACGCCCTTTACTACTGACGGCCAAGTGGATTGGAAAGCCTTTGATAAACTCCTCGATCTTCAGGTGAAGGGCGGCGTCGATGGCGTTGTTGTTTCCGGAACGACGGGCGAAACTCCGACTTTGACCGTCGACGAAAAAGTGTCTTTGTTCCGTCGCGCGCGGGCCTATCTTCCTTCGACCGTTCAGGTCATGGCGGGAACGGGCGGCAACGACACCAATCAGTCGATCGAATTATCGAAGCT
>JAZKGL010000278.1:7362-8505 GCA_040385935.1 Bdellovibrionota bacterium | reverse complement strand
CATACGAAAAACCAACTCGTCGAACTCGGAGCGTATGCATGAAAGCCTGGATGCATGGCTATAGCGGAAGAATGGGTCAAGAAATTACCAAAGCCATTCGAGCGACCAATCATTGGACGCTTGTCGGCGGAAGTTCGGCTCGCGGTCTGATGTTCGAAGAACAGGAAGGCCTCAGTTGGGATCAGTTTTCCAACGCGGTGACGAACGCCGATCTTGTGATCGACTTTTCATCGGTCGCAGGAAATTTGGAACTTCAGAAAGTCATTCGTTCGGATAGTCATTATTCCAAAGCTCTGCTCATTGGATCGACGGGGCTCGATCAAAAGCAAATCGATGAGTGGCAAAAGCTAGCTAAGGATAAAAAGGTCGCGATTCTTTTAGCGCCTAATACGAGTCTCGGGATTTTACTCCTTCATCAGGTTTCAAAATTGCTTGGCGAAGTTTTAGCCCCTCAAGGTTTCGACATCGAAATTTTGGAATCTCATCACCGCGCAAAACTTGATGCTCCGAGTGGAACCGCTAAGTTTCTTGCACAAGGTATCGCAGGCGTTCTTGATAAAACGATAAAAGTGAATCGGGATGGCAAACGCGAGAGCAATGAAATTGGTGTCACCGCACTGCGCGGCGGCACAGTGTTCGGTGAACATGAGATTCAGTATTTAGGCGATGAAGAGGAAATCAAGATTAGTCATCGCGCGTTGAGTCGCGGACTTTTTGCTAAGGGCGCCGTGCTTTTGGGGGAATGGATCGTAAAACAAAAGCCTGGTTTTTACAGGCTTGAAGATATTACGATTGAAGAGATGATTAAGTTGATACAGGAAAGAAAAGTCTAAACGATTACTGCGAGACTTCCGCAACTTCAGGTTGCGCGAGGTCGTACTGAATATTCGCACCTGTTTGCACAAGCGCTGTCGTCCAGAAATCAACCGCTACCGTATCAACCGCTGCAAGCGAACCGTTCTCCGCTTGAACTTTGACCGTATACATACCCGGCTGCATATTAAAGAACACAGCTTTCAGTAATCCTTGAGACGTCGAACCAAAGTACCAACCTTGATCCACCGCATTTCCATTTGAATCATACACAGTCACCTGAAGTTTTGAGGCATCCTCAGACTTATCAAGCTTATGCATGACAACCAG
>JAZKGL010000278.1:0-7262 GCA_040385935.1 Bdellovibrionota bacterium | reverse complement strand
GGGAAGATAGGAAGCGAGATTGCTGACTGAAATTGGCTTCCTTGGAAAAAGCTCATTTCCGAAAGACCGGGTTTGACGTTGAAGAAACAGAAGCGGCCGCTCGCCGAAGTTTCTCTCTGACCCGGTTGAGGTCCGTGTTCACTAATATAGAATGGACCATCTGCGTTCTCATCGTTGATTTGAACGGAGATGTTTTCAAGAGCGATCTCACCCGTATAATTCAACACGCGGGCACAGATCGAACCGTTCGCGAAGTTCTGATTAACGTTCAGAACGTTCTGATAGTTGGTGTAAGTATTGTAGGTCATTGTACGAATACGTTGAACTTCGGCTTTGCCTTTAGCAGAAACCAAAACTTCATTCACCGTAGGCACCACGCGACCTTCTTCATCGGCGACCATTGCCCAAAGACGTGAGCCAGCCGGTAGATCACCGAATCGCGCAAGTCCGGTAGCATCGGTCTTAGCTGCAACGCCAAGGCCCATCAGCTGAACCGTTACGCCAGCCAAAGGATAAATCTTACCTTCTTTGGCGTTCGAACGGATGTCCATAACTTGAATAGCTGTATCGCGATACGAACGCGCTTCGTTGTTATAAACGAAACGTTTTTGCTTGTTATCATCGTTCGTTTTAGTCCGGTTAGCCTGAAGACTGGCTTCGGCGATACTCAAATCACCGGCCGAAGACTTCCAACCTTGTCCGCCTGGAGCCATGGAACCAAAGCTTTCCGGCATCTTAAGCGAAGTCAAACGCTCGCTGCCAAGATCAGCCAGAGCTCCTTGAGCAGGGCTGGTGCCGACGCGAACAGGAAGTATGTACATTTCGTTTTGATAGATGAAGTAGATCTCGGTCTTACCCTGAGTCAATCCGTGGAAACGTTTGCCGTCCCACTGAACGCGAGTCGAGTCGCGAAGAAAGATTTGGGGAATCTGATCGAGGCCCTGAACCGCAACCGTGGCTTCGGCACTGGTGCCAAGGTCAAGGACTGCTGGTTCGATATGCAGACGACCGGAAACAAGACTCAGACTGATGAGTTTATCATCAGCCTGTTGGCTACCCGGCATCGCAATCGCTTTAGGAAGCGGCAGGGATGTCGATAGAGAAGCTGTTTTTTGATTAAGGAGTTCGTTACTTAGGAGGCGTTCGGCTTCGGCTAGAATCGCATCTTCTTCCGCTTGATCAGCATAAGAGATGGCGCCGGTTTTACGAACTGTGTTCGCTGAGAGATTGCGAATCGCTTCTTTGGCTTCGGGGAAGAGGGACGCATCCGCTTCGGGAGTGGCGGCTACTGTAGAAGGCATCGCTTTCAGAAAGTCATTGGCATTTCTGAAGTCACCCGGCTGAGCATTAATCGACGACGCCCACACAATCCCGAGAAGGGCTTGGACGTAGTGACCTCGATTAATTTTGCCAATAGCCATGTAGCAATGCACCTTGCTGTGTTTGTCTTCATGGTTGTTCGGCATAGTTAGTCGTGGCCTTGATTAAAATTCCCAAGATTCCCAGAGGCAAGCACTGGGCAGAGATTAACCTGGCATTATTAAGAAAAGGATCTGAATAAGAAAAGGCTTCTTTTTGGAAAAGCGCCAATATCAGGGAAAACATTTATGTCGTGTTGATCTAGTCACATGGCGGCGATCTTAGCCTTGAGTTTGTCTGGCAGAGTTGGGAGCACCAGGAGGTGCAGAAGGCTCTGATGCGAACGCTCCGAAGGAACAAGGCCAAGTCTCAGCTCCCAGTCCTGCAGGCATTTTTGAGCACTTTCCAGCGACTCAGGGCTGCGGGCTTCCAGCTCGATGCAATTGACCTCGGTGCCGAGGTAGCTGGCCTGATAAAAAACGATCTCAACATCTTTGAAGTAGAAGACTTGGACCTTCTTTCGAAGCGTGCCACTCCATTGGATACCAAAAGGACTTAGGAAGGCCTCGATATTTTGGCTCTGATCGCTCAGGTTCAGATGCAGGTTGATCTCGAGGCGTTTCTCGCTATCGATGCTGCTCACGCTTTTGGTTGTGAGGTGCTGGATCAAACCGTCAAATCTATGACGATAGACGAGGTTTGGAACCGCATTGAGTAAGTAGTAGGTGTCGGTGACCTCGGTTTTGTAGTCCTTGTCAGGCGACAGGTCGCGGACCTTTTTGAAAAAGGCATCGAGATCAAATCCGTTAGGCGTAACGAATTTGTGCTCGATTTCTAAAAACTTCATGTCACAGGACTGAGTGGCTTCAGATGTCACGAGAGCGTCTGCACTGTGAAAAGGTTCGAGGCCTCAGTTCCCAAAGATGAGAGCGTGAGAGATACGAACACGTAGCGCTCACCGGCTTTGATACCTGTGCGATGAAGTAGCATGCTGTTGATGATGCTAGTCACGTGTTCGATATCAGGCGCTTCGTCCAATAAAATTCCGATGACACCACGAACCAAACGCAGACGACGAATCACGTCAGACGACATTGTCACAGCGATAATCGGAGTTCGACTGCCGTAAGAAGCCAAGTGAAGAGCGGTGTTACCATTTTTGGTCAGGCAAACGAGGGCGCGCGCTTGGTTTCGATAAGCGGCTTTATACGCTGACGAAGTCACAGCTTCGATTTCGTTCGTAATGTCTGGATGTTGTTTTACCCAGTTCATTAGTTGGCCGGCGGATTGGAATTCGGCTTCTTCGATCGTTTTGATCGCGAGCGCCAAACCACGAACCGAATATTTTCCGTAGGCTAGGCCTTCGGAGAGAACGACAGCATCCGCACCATCGAACACAGCGTTGGCGATGTCAGACACCTCCGCTCGCGTGGGCGTAACATTGTGTCTCATCGAGCCGAGCATCTCGCTCGCTACGAGCGTAATCTTCGCATAATCGTTACATTTGGCGATCACTTCTTTGGTGATCATCGGAACCTGGGCCGGGTCCATTTGCATGGACAGAGCAACCCTCGAGATCAAAACCCCGCGAACGAGGGGCAAAAGATCATCGAGACGATCGAGAGTAGCCTTCGTCGAGATTTTAAGCAGGAGCCAAGGCGCATTTTGCTGAGTGCTGATCTTTTTCACGATCTTGCTCAGCTCTTCCGGGCTATCGAATGAAGGCAAAATCAAATAATCAATGGCCGAATCCGTAGCCGCGCGCCAGCCTTCAGGCGAGATGGATTCAAACTGCACGGGTTTAGTCGTCGACGGCACCTGAACATCAGCGTCGGGATAAATCGTTCCACCTTGGACGATATCGAGCACCGCATGATCAGCGCTTACGTCTTTGACCTTGGCGACGACCATACCGTTGCCGAGGTAGACGGATTCGTTCTTTTTGAAGAGGGTAGGCCATTCCTCTGTTCGAATGGTCAGATCGCCTTTGCCTTTGACCGAGGACACTTTCACCGAGTCGCCGAAGGCCAGATCTTTAGGCCCATCGAGTTCGATTACGGTTGCACGCACGTGATCGTAGAGATCGACGAGTACCGGGAGGCGTTCCTTGGCACCGGGAACTTCGGCTTTGATTCTTTGGCAGAAGGAGAGGACCTTATCGATCTCGCCTTTTTCTGAGACGATACGAATGGCGTCAACCTTAGTCACATCGAGGCTTTTAAGAAGCTGGTCGTTAAGGCACGAACTATCAAACGACCAAATGACATGAGTACGACGCTGTTTTTCGAAATTCATCACCACTCCATGGAATCCTAGCTTACGCTTATGAACCGTTTCAGACGTGAGTTGCAAGGGCTTCGCCCATCTTCACCGGTCTGCTCAGCCACGCTTGATCCATACGATACTCTTTGGCTAAAGCCTCGTCAAAAGCAATGATTACGGTCGATCCTAGAAGGAAAGTTCCGATCTCCTGGCCGGCTTTGAGTTGGATGGGTGTATCAAGGACGAAGACTTGGTTTCCTTCGGTTTTGAGGAAACCTTTGTTCGTTGCAAAATTCTTGAGAAAAGGCGTTGTCATTTTGCCAACGTTCAACGCGCCGACCATGGCCAGATAGAGAGTGCCTTGCGCAGTTTCGAGGTCGAAGACAAGTCGCTCGTTGCGGGTGAATAATCTGGGTGTGAAGCCGACCGAAGGGCTGTTGACCGGCCAGAGTTCGCCTGGGAAGTAACGAATTTGTTTGAGCGTCGCGCTGATGGGACTATGGACGCGATGGTAGTTGTGGGGGGCAAGGTAGATCGTCGCCCAGAATTTAAGACTGACCGATTCCGTGCCCTTCTCGCCGAACATCAGTTCGTGAAGGGAATACTTCAAACCCTTGGCCTGTATGGCTGTCGCGTTGTCGGCGATGCCTGAGATGCTGAGTATGCCATCGGCCGGACTGCACAGTTCGCCATGAATGGGACGGGCGCCAGCTTTGAGTTTGCGGGTGAAGAAGTCTTCGATCGAAGCGTAGTCGGTGATGGGCTTTTCGGCCTCGGCGGTGTCGATGCCGAAGGCCTTGGCGAAGCCTTTATTCAGTCCTCGTTGGAGCGGAGCGGGTAGGGCGATTTCGGCAACTTTGCCGGTGACCCAGCTCATGGCATTCATGGGAAGGACTCTAGCCAAACCGTTGACCATTGGAATGCGCACGCTTTTGCTCCTCGAGAACTGGGTATTCAGATCGTGGGCTGCTCCACTTCAAAGTGGGCGGCTCGGGATTCGGTCTTTATACCAACATACGTGTCGAAAGTCTCGCGTGCGAGACGAGCTTGTTCTTTCTTCCTATCGACCTTACTGACGTCTCGGCGTTTTGGGACTCTTGGAAGCAGGCCAAGGTTGGTGTTCATCGGGGAGAAGACTCCGAGACCGCCTTCGGTTACGTAATGTTTGAGAGCACCGATCATGCATTCTTGCGGAGGCATTTCAAAGGTCTTGCCCAAAGCTTTGGCGGCAGCGGCGCGTCCGGCGAGTAGCCCCATCGCGGCTGATTCAGTGTAGCCTTCGACGCCTGAAATCTGGCCCGCTAGGAAGATGCGAGGGTTGGTTTTGAAACTGAGATCGCTTTCGAGGACATCCGGGCTTTTGAGATAGGTGTTTCTATGGACCGAACCATAGCGGAAGAAATCAGCGTCTCTGAGCGCGGGAATCATTTGGAATATGCGTTTTTGCTCAGGCCATTTCATTTTGGTTTGAAAGCCGACCATGGAAACCATCGAGCCGTGTTTGTTTTCCTGACGAAGCTGGATCGCGGCGTAAGGCCAGTTGCCGGTTCGCGGATCGGTGAGACCCACGGGTTTCATCGGGCCGAATCTTAGCGTTTCCTTGCCGCGTTCGATCATGACTTCGATCGGAAGGCAGGCTTCGAAATATTTAACGTCTTCGAATTCATGAAGCGGCATGTATTCGGCTGTGCGAACCGCTTCGACAAAGGCGTAATACTCTTCTTTGTTGAGTGGAACGTTCCAATAGTCGCCTTCATAGCCTTCTTCATAACGGCTTTGCTTGAAAGCGATCTCAGTGTCGATCGAATCCATTTCTAAAACGGGAGCTATGGCATCGTAGAAGTGCAGGCGTTTGCCTTCGGGAGCTAGCTCTTGCAGGGATTGTGCTAGCGAATCAGAGGTCAGTGGACCGCTGGCTACGATCCAAACATCGCCCGATTTTTCTAGCTCGTCTTTTGAGGGAAGAGACTGTATTTCTTCATCGACTCGCTCAAATTTCGCAAATTGACTAAGGCTGTTTTGAATGCCTTGCGAGAAAAGTGTGCGTTCGACGGCTAGAGCTTGTCCTGCAGGAACTGAAGCTAACTTTGCTTCGCGAATAACAAGGGAATTGAAGATTTCCATTTCGCGCTTAAGCAGACCGGGTGCAGAATCAGTAAGAGTGGATTTGAGTGAATTCGAACACACGAGTTCGGCGAGGTCCCCGCTCTGATGAGCCGCAGTCATTTTCTTAGGCCGCATTTCATAGAGTCGAACTTTGAGATCACGATCTGCATTCAGACACTGCCACGCGGCTTCCGTGCCAGCGAGCCCGCCGCCGATAATGTGGATAGTTGTCATAATGTCAGCTCCTGCTTTGAGTTCGAAGGGATCGCTTTTATAGCAGACGCTGCGCTGAGAACCCAAAGCAAAAACTGTCATTTAGTTGCTACATAATGACGTGTTTTATCGAAATACCCATGCAAAACAGGCTGCTCCGTGCCTTATACGTCGCAGCCCGCTTGAAACCATTTGATTATTAAACGGTAGCCGCAAGACTCACTGTCTTACCAAACTCCGCGGGATCGAGCGAAGCACCACCGATCAGCGCGCCATCAACATTCTTCTGCCCCAAAAGACCTTGAATATTTGACGACTTAACGCTTCCGCCGTAGAGGATTCGAGTCTTCTCGGCCAGGTCCGCAAAGCGATCCTTGATCGTCTTACGAATAAAAGCATGAGCTTCTTCAGCCTGCGCATCACTCGCGGTCAGCCCTGTTCCGATCGCCCAAACCGGCTCGTAAGCTATGGTCAAAACCGAATCCGCCGAACACACATCCAAGATCGCCTTCATCTGCCGCGAAAGTACAGACTCCATCTGTCCCCCTTCACGCTCAGCGCGGGTCTCACCCACACAGACTATGGCATGTATCCCAGATTCCAGGCACGCCTTGGTCTTTAGAGCCACCGACGCATCGGTTTCATTGTAGTACTGACGACGTTCACTGTGCCCAATCAAAGTCCAATTGAGCCCAAGATCTTTGATCATGGGTATAGAAAGCTCACCCGTGAAAGCGCCATCGGCCTTCTCGTGAATGGTCTGCGTGGCGACGTGCACACCGGTTCGTCCCGCCAATTCACGGGCACTCGCAGCAAACAACGCGGGCACCGCAAGCAACATTTCAACTTTCGACTTATCGACTGAAGCCGTAGCGTCTTCGAGTTTTTTAAAGTATTCAGGCACTTTGGAGCTGAGAAGATTCATCTTCCAGTTGCCGGCGATCAAAGGCTTACGCATATCAACCTCCCACTTATTTCAAGAGAACTTTAACACCGGGAAGCATAGTTCCTTCAAGGAACTCAAGCGAAGCACCGCCCCCAGTACTAATGTGATCGATGCGATCGGCGACCTTCGCCATATTCGCAGCCGACACACTATCGCCGCCGCCAATAACCGTGAAACCTTTGCAGTCAGCCATGGCCTCAGCCACACGTAGACTTCCGCGCGAGAACTGTTCCCACTCAAAAACGCCCATCGGACCGTTCCAGAGAACAGTCTTCGAGAGCGCAATGATATCGGCATAACGTTTTGCTGTCTTCCGGCCAATATCAAGCCCCATAAGGCCTTTAGGAATCGTTTGCGTTTGCAGCTCAACCGCTGT
>JAZKGL010000277.1:0-53579 GCA_040385935.1 Bdellovibrionota bacterium | reverse complement strand
GCATTCGGGCGAGCAGCTGAATCAAAAATCTTTGGCTCTGAGGATTTCTGCGAACACTTCGAATCAACTGGCCCATAGTCTTGGAATCGAGATAGAGCATAAATCGTCGAATACCCGTCTCACCCAAACGATTCAGAATAGGCGCAATATCTTCAAAGGCAAGCTGAGAGACTATCCGTTGGATATCAGGATCAAGACTTCGCGATTTGCCGCCGCCCTTCCAACCAAAAGTGAGAAGTCGCATCTGATACGCTTCCACTAATTCGATATTGGCATCGATGCGATCTTCTGGAATCGAGTGCTTCACAAGCCGCATCAGCTCTTCTTGATCGGCTGCGTCTAAGCTTTCAAAAACGCGTCGCGCATGTTCGCGACCCACGATGTCGAGTAGAAAGACGGCCCAGTACGATTTTTCCGGATCATGGAGATAGTTTAAAACCAAATCGATTACGATACGGTCATAATCCTGTTTGTGACTCATGCGAATGGTCTGAATCTTCTCGTTCAATTCTTCTTGGCTGTGATCACGCACCGGCTTGGTTGTCGCCACAGCCGCTTCTACAGGAATAGTCGCTTCCGTCTCCGTATCCTCATTCCCCGCATCGTCCTCCGCGGCTTCCGCGCGACGCGCGCCCATTGCATCGCCCATCCCCTTTAATGCGCGGCTGAGAGCATCGAAAGCTGTACCGATTTGTTTGAAGCCTGAGACCAAGGATCGTGAAGGAATTAAAATGATGATGGCTAAAAGCAGATAGAGAATAGAAAGAGCCGCAAGGGTTGCGATCGGATACTGCTTACCGATATTCACCAAATCAGAAATCCAGCTGTGACCGCTCGACGATGAACCGGCGCTTTCCAGGCTATTTCCGTTTCCATTCCTATCGGCCTTTGCATCGACAGACCGCGTGTCGTCCACTTTCTTTTTCAGCTCGGCGATTTCGTTCATAGCGCGAGTTAGGTCAGCCTGAGATGCAGCCGCTCCACCTTGTGACAAGCCTTGGCCAGCACCTAAAGCGCCGCCGGAAACAGCAGCCGCAGGAGCGGCGGGCCGGGGCTCTGGACTTAGAGCAGGACTCTTTTTCGGTTCTTCGACATCAAGAGCGACGCTCTCGATTCCGACTTTGATAGGACGACCTGTTTTTTCACTCAGACTTTTTTCGGCCATAGCACGAAGAGTTTGCTTGGTCCCCTCATCCACCCACTTTGGAACCTGCACCTGAATTTTAAGGTCTTTGATTTGATCGAGTTGCTTTCCCGAAGGAAGGCCCTGGAACGCATCAGACACAATATTGTCGGGTGCATACGGAACATCTTCGCCCGCTTTCGAACCCTGATTTAGATCGAACTGAACCTGAACATTATATTGATGAGGCTTAAGATATTTATCGAGGGTTCCCTGCAAATCATTTTGGAAAGCTCGCCGGACAACCGCGCTTCGAGCCTCAGCCGACATTTCAATCGCCTGTTCCTTCTTGCCGGTTCCTTGTGCGACGGCGAGAGGCCCAGCTATAATGAAAGCTACTGCCGTTAAAAGCTTTGGACTGCGAAGCGAACTCATGTGCTCTTCCCCAATATGGGCGTTGAGATCCTGATTCCCTATCGTCAGGTATCGAAAAGAATTAAGGTAAAAGATGAAACCCACATCCCTTTTCAAGCTTTTGCTCGCAAGTCTTAGCCTAAACACAGCTTGCGCGACCCCAACACTCACCTTGGTGAGTAACGAAAAAGTGAATATTAGCCTTGTCAATTATGATGATCAGGGTGGTGAAGGCGATTTGATCGGCGAAACACCGGTCGCCATCGAACTCGGTAAATTAAAAAAACAATATGTTCGAGTCTGGGGCGAGGGCGTTCAGAGCCAGTACTGGATCGTCAAACCTTTGACTGATGGCAAAAATGAAATCACCCTTCGCGTAGAACGGCGCGAGGAACCAGATGACTCCGATGCGCAGGCGAAAATTCAAGAGCTGAACCGCAGTAACCGCATGCTCATGCGTGCTTACAAAGCTCTGACGGCAAAAGACTGGGAAGCCGCCCGCGAAGTATCAAAGCAGCTCTCCCAAGTCTCACCCGATGCTTCAGCGCCCCATGTGTTAACCGGTCTATCCTATCTTGCCGAGGGCGTGCCGGCTAAGGCGCGGGCGTCTTTTCTTAAAGCCAAAAACTTGGATCCCGAAGATCGTGATATCGACGAACTTATTCGATTGAGCAAAAAGTGAGATATCAACTTAAATTCTTTATATTATCTTTAGCTGCCGTTTCATCCTCCTCTCTTTGGGCGGTGAGCAACGCGGGCGATAAAAAAGTGACCAAAACGATTTCCGTCCCGAGCATTGATCCCTGGGACCTTGATGTTCACACGGGAGCGGGATTTGGAACGTTTAAGAATAAAGACGAAGTGAGTAAATCCTTCGGTGGGTTTCTACTCGGCCTTGGTCTTTATAATGAAAGACTACTCGATCGTCAAACCGCGTTTTTGAGCGTTGATTTTTTGATCGATAGCGCCACACAGCAGATTATTCGCAAAGGCTTCGGCATAGGAACTTCCTGGGCTCTACTCGGCGGTAAAAAAAGAACTGTCGAACGGCTTAAAGTCGGCACCGCTGTAAGTCAGAACAATTTATCGCTCAGTTGGATCAATCGCGTAATGTACGATGCTTATTCAATCACACCCTCGTCCATCGGTATTGAGACGCTGGAGGGCGCAAATATCTCTTGGACGACTGGCCTTGGATTTCAGTATCTCATTGGTCAGGACAATAGCGTTGGGCTTAGCCTCCAGCAGACGCTGCTCTCCTTCTCAGCCAGTATAGAAAAGTCGACCGCATCCTCGACCGAACTTACGCTCGCCTGGCGAACCTACCTCTAGAAAGTCTATGGACTCGGCCCTCCCTGGGAAGCCTTTACCTCGTGTCTTCCTGATAAACTTAAATCGTTACCAACTTAATTTTTAGGCACCTGGAAAAAGGCAGTCAATGACTTGGCTTACGCGCCTCATTCTGACGATAGCTCTAAGCCGCGCTGCGTTACTCGCAGCGGCGCCGAGTGATGAGTGTCGTTTGCAGAAAATGCGTTTGCCCTACTCCGAAGTTCAGTCCCATCTTGTTTCTAGCTTTCAGACCATTCCGCTGAATTCTAAAGAGCAAGCATTGGCCCAGCGTTTTAACTCCTGGGCATCAAAACCTTTGGCCAATACCTACGCTCTCGATGCGCTGCAGCTATCTGTCGAGATTCAACGCTACTTGGTTCTTGAGCGAAGACCATCCCCCGGACTCAAACTCATGTGGGCATCGATACTCCTTGCCAGTCAGCAAAACGATATCGCAAACCGAACTCTGTCGCAGCTCCCGCTCAGTGATATCCAGCTCTTTCTTCGTGCCGAGGTTTTAAATACACCGGCTGCTTATCGCCTGATCTCTACCAAAAATCCCGTTTTGATCGCGTTTGTAAACTGGCGCCTTGCGGAGATGTCTTTGCAACAAGGCAATATTTCCGAAGCTTGGCAGAGTCTGACCAAAGCGCTTACGGCTCGCGAAATAAACTCACTCAACTCACCGAAATATCTGCAAAAAGCATTACTCGACTTTGGAACGAGCCGCTTGGACCCCCAAACTCTTTGGGCGAATATTCCTTCTGCCATCGATAAAGAGTGGCTATCCATCTGCCTCTTAACTCTGGCTTCCGGTGAATCACAAAAACGAGTAGCCTTCCGAAACTTCAGTGAACTCCCTATTGTCACCGATCGCTCGTTGAGCTACGCATCACAGGGTCTAAGTGCCTTGCAGGAGAAGAAAGCCAGCCTACAAAGTCAGGTGGGCTGGACGCAAACCACCCTTTGGGTGCTTGCTAGGCACAGCGATACAAAATCGAACCTTCGTCAAAAGCTGCTCGAAGAAACCGAAAAAAATGTTTCACAAATTATAGACAAGGATAGTCGCTCCGAAGGCCTCAAGCTCTCAGCGGCTCTTGCTCAGTTTATCGAGAAAGCCCCGCAATCAGAAGCACTACCCTTTCGTCACTTAAAGGCCAAACTTCATGAAAATATGGGCGACTTCGATCGTGCCGGTATCGAGTATAAAACGATCTGGATTCTTAAGCTTAAAGGTCGTAAGGACCCTAAGCTCGCTGAAGCTTGGTTAAATTCCAGCCAGAAGGCTGCGCCGACGATTGAAGGGGATAAAGCACCTTTATCGGGATCTGCACTTATATCGGCAAGGACGTATTTAGAAGCGTGTGATGCTTATGCTGAGGTTCAGCGTTCGACCAGCGAAGATCAACGCAGCTGCGCGGCCTACAGCATACAGTTGGCTATCAATCAAAAAGATTCTGACCTTGCCATTCGTCGTCTGTGGCTATTTGTCTCGCGTTTTCCCAAAGAATCGCCTCGTATCGTAGCTCCTATGCTTAAGCTCTTTGCGAGTCGACCTCAAGAGCTAGTCAGAGCCTGCGAACAATTTCTCCTCGTACCTCAGCTTCAGAGCGGACCGAGTGGCAAACTGATTCGCGATCATCTGCGCACCGCAAAGTTTCAACTTATCGATACTTTAGCGAGCCCATCCGATCGCGCTGCTGCTTACGCAAGTTTTGCCGAAAGAGAACGCCCTGAGGAGCTAGCCCTCATAGCGATTGAAAGAGCCATTTCACTCAGTCAGGATTCATGGCTTGATCAGGTCCGGTATCTCAGCCTATATCTTCAGAAGTTCTCGGACGGACCTCATGCTCTGCCTTACACTTTAAAAGCCGCCGAACTCTATGAAACAAATCTTGCCCTTAGTGCAGCTCGAGATCTCCTCATCAAAACCAAAACACTTCCTTGGACCGTCGATCAAAACCGCCAACGTGACGAAATACTCTGCCGACTCGATATCTTAGATAAACCCCTGGAAGCTTTGTCATCTTGTCTTCTACCGATGACTTACGCCCATCACTATGCGATCGACTTGGCGAAACAATTAGCTCGGCAAAAAGAAGCGGCCGCGCTCTTTAACTTCATCCTCTCGCCCGCCGTCAGTGTCCTTCCTCTTCGCCTAGATGATAAGAGCGCACTCCTCGCGGCAGGCTTCGAGGGCACTGAGACGATTCCCAACTATCAAAATTCTATAAAGACATTGTTCTATGATCTTTATGCAGAAAACAGTTCTAATTTAAGTTTACCGACTCGCCGCTTGTACTCAGTGATCGCTTATAAAGTAGCTCAAAAGTCCTTGCCGCTCTATCTAGATCTGCCGGTATTTGCGAGTCAAAGTGATGAACTATTGCCGGCTATTCAAGGCAAACGTTCCGCCTATAAAGAACTTGAAAACCTCTATTTAAAAGTCCTTCAGACTAAAGACCCGTACTGGGGAGCGAGCGCACTCTCAGACCTTGCGACTGCCGCCTTCAATCTTAGCCAGACTCTTGAACGTCTGCCGCCTATCGATGGCCTCGATCCCAAGGTGATAGAAACAGAGCTTAGAACTCCCATGGCTCAGTGGACGGCGCGCGGAAAATCCTATGCAAGCTCCTCTCTTAAGACCTTAGAAAACTTTGGTTTACTGCACGAGAATGCGGCAGGCCTAATCCTCGACATGCAACGTGCTCGCAAAGATAAAATTCTGTGGGAAGATCGCCTACCGGTTTGGGGGAACGATGAACTGTTCTAAGATTCTCCTGCTTATACTCAGTCTTCAATATATCAATACAGCCTGCCAGACTTCTCTATCCGCAAAACGGTTTGATGCTCAGGACGCAGACCAGCCCTTGGGCTGGACCGGACTCCTTCAGCGTTTTGAGAGGGGACTCTACTCCTTTAAAAGTCTGGATGCTGCTGCAAGCCGTGCAGTCGAACGCAGTGTCATCGCGATGGTAGGCGACGAACGGAATTGGACGAAGATTGAGTATCTCATCAAACGATTTGAAATCTATCCGTCGGAAGAAAGCTATAAACTCAGTGTAAAGCTGAAGACTCATCTGGCCCTTGCTCAAAAAGACTATGGAGTAGCAGAGAGTGGTCTGCTCAAGCTAATCGAGAAAGATCCTCTCGACCCACGCCCTAAGATGGCGCTGGGTATCCTCTATCTAAAGGGTGCGCAGTTCGCCAAATCGATTCCCTACTTCAACGACTTAAAAGAAGATAGGCGGGCCGTCCTTGGTCTTATCGCTGCGCATAGGCAACTCGATGATAACGATCGTGTGGATGCTTTGTGTGAACAGTTTAAAGAAGAGACGGCGGACAACTGGGAGATCGCCCTAAATTGCGCTCTGTTCGAAGCTCAGAATCTATCTTCGCCACAGATCGCGCTCGAGGAGCTGCAGGCCAGTCTCAAGCTTCAGCCGCTCGAAAGCGAAGGTGCCATGCGCCTCAGAGAAACCATAACGCGAATCGAAGCTTCGCGCCGCGTGACCGACGAAGAACCTCGGTAATCCCTGCCGAGGCCCGAGAACTTGCGAACCATCTATAATCAAACGTGAGCCCCCACACCCTTAAGGTGCCTTATGAATTTTGCGATCATACTTGGATACCTGGCGAGTATAGTGGTTGTAGCCATTTCCTTAGCTATGACTCTCGACAACCTGTGGATTCTCTTTGACCTTCACAGTATCATTCTCGTAATTGGCGGAACCATCGCGCTGAGCTTTGCTTGTTTCCCATACGGCCAGGTTTTAAAACTGCTTAAAGTCATCATGAATGACATTCTCATGAAAAAAGAGAAGATGACCAATGCCGATGTCGTGACCGGTATCGTGGCTTTGAGTCAAGCGCGCGTGCAGGGGAAAGAAGCTTTTCGATCGGCCAGTGAGCAGGCCAAACATCCCTTTCTTCGCGAGTCCGCACAGGTCTTAGCCTGGACCGAAGCCGACATTTCTAAAGACGAACTCAGAGAAATGCTTGAGCTTCGTGCAAATACCGTGTTTGCCACCTACTCCCAGGATGCAGGTATTTTCAAGACCCTTGCCAAGTTCCCGCCAGCCTTCGGACTTATGGGAACAACCATGGGCATGATCGCGCTTCTCCAAGCAATTGGCAAAGGTAACTCCGACAACATCGGTACGTCCATGTCCCTCGCTCTGCTTGCGACGCTTTACGGATTGGTTTTTGCCAACATAGTCTTTTTGCCTATGGGCGAATATTTAACCAAACGATCCAAAGACGACTTCACTCTGCGCCTGATGATTATCGAAGGCATCATGCTGATCCATGAGCGCAAGCCGACCAAATTCGTCGAAGAGAAAACCAAATCCTACCTGCTTCCGAGTCAACGAGAAAGCGGTAAAAAAGCTGTTTAATCCTAAAAGTACGAGAACCACGCATCGGGGCACGCTATGGCGAGCAAGCATCATCAGCATCATCAGCAGCACGAAGAAGAAGGCGAAGGCTGGCTAGTCTCCTACGCTGATCTCATGACTTTGATGTTTGGTTTTTTCGTCCTGATGTACAAAGCGGTGTCTGATGATGGACGTGTGAAAGAACTTCAAAAGAAGATTGGGGAATCGCTAAGCGGCTTTGAGCGTCCCGTCATGGAACACATCGATACCCCGGCGAACGAAGAACGTCAAGCGCGTGCTTTCCAGCTCCTGCTTAAAATGATTGAACTCAACCCTTCAACCGCCGTGAGCGACATCGAAAAGAAGTTTGCGGATCAAAAACAAGCCAAAGCTTTGAAAGATGTTTTTGCCAAAAAAATGGGTGAAGACGGTGTGAACGATGTAAGTTTTGCGGCTGACTCCAGCCTCAAAATCATAATCCCCACCGATGCGGGCTTTAACAGTGGCTCAGCGACTCTCACACCAGCCGCGACGGCTAAGCTCGCCGAGATCTCTCAGACGCTTTTTAAAATGAAAGATATGGTGAAGCTGGAGGTCATCGCACATACGGATGATATCCTGCCACGAACCGGCGGTGAATGGTCGAGCAATTGGTCGCTCTCTGCCGCACGAGCTGCGAGCGTCGGCGACTATTTCCAAACCCATGGATTCGCTGGTCAAAAATTGAAGATCAGTGGAGCTGCGGACACATCACCGCTTATTTCGATTCGTCAGTTGAATGGGTCAGCTCTCAGCGATGCCCGTAAACAAAACCGCCGATTGGAGCTAATTGTTTCTCGTAAAACGACTGATCCAAAGGATAAACCATGAAAACTGGCCTTAGGCTTTGGTCGCTGATCCTGACCGTATCGCTCATCCTCGTACCCACAATAATTTGCGGCGGGCTGCTCTACTTTTATCTCAAGAGCGAACTTGATAACCGCCGTATGATTACATTTCTCAACTTTGAACAGCTCGCGCAAAGATTTGATCGGTCACTCGATCAATTTACCACCTTCGCGAGTGGCTCAGGCAGTCTTCAATTCAAGCGCGAGCCTGTCGCACTTATGCAGAAAAAGGCGGCAAAAATAGTCGCCGTTCGTGGTCAGATGCCTGAGGGCCTCATGACCAATGCACCTCCCGAGAGCAGCTGTGACACTCAAAACGTTGCAGGCTCACTCTATCTGATCTGTCCCTTGCTCCTTCCTGAGACCCAGTTCCATGGCGCATTCCTCTCGGCAGGCTACTACTGGGGTCTATGGACTTTGGATAAAGGTGATCTTGCGCTATTCGCTGATGTCGCTCCCACACGAATCTTTCTTCTCGATAGTCGGGGCAAGCCGGTCTTTCAATCCGACCGCGCCGAACCGCAAGAAGCACTTTTGAAAAAACCACTTGTGCAAGAGTTTATCCGAACACCTCTCACCCGCTCAGGATCCGCTCCTTATACAGATTCCGGAATGAAGGTCCTGGGTTTTGCTATGCACATGAACCAAAGCAATCTCACGCTTTTCGCCGAATCGCCCGCTTCCCTTATTTTTGCTCCCCTTTGGAAACCTAGCACTTGGTTTTTAGGCGCTCTCTTTTTCGGCATCGCCTTTCTCCTTCTGCTCGGTCGATTCTTTATCATGAATCTTCGTGATCAGATTCAAGTCCTTGCCGCCTCGTTTCAAGACTTTTCCCTTGGCCTGCAAATCCCGACTCAGCACCAGCCGGGAGAATTCTTTCAAGACTTCGAGCCCATGATTTCGGCCTTGAATAGCGGCACCCACGAACTTAAACGAAAGCTTGAGTTAATAAAAGCACCACAGGCAAATCAACCCGTGGCAGAAACTGAGCCTCGGCCATGAGACTTTGGTTCACCTTTGTTCTTTTGAGCTTCACACCTTTCCTTCACGCCCAACCGGTGTATGAAGTCGTGTCGAAAAAAGGCTTTGTGGCTATCAAAGGACCTATGGATACCGAGTGGCGTCCTCTCAAAGCTAAGAGCATTCCAATTGGATCTCTGATACGCACCGATCTGGGTTCGCGTATTGAGATTTCCTTGAAGATGGATGGGGAGAAGGTTGACCGTAAAGTTCGTATTATCCAGCCGATGATCACAAGGCTCGATGAAGATCTAATACGCAAGATGGAAACCAGGCCCTACCCTCTTAAAGCGATCTGGGATCATGGACCTGAAGCTAAAAAAGAAATCAAAGATACTCCGCTCCTAAGTTTTGCTTCCAGTTTCTTTCGCAGCATCGTGACACTCGACAAGTCTCTGGAGCTTCCTCAAGTGAAAGATGAAACCTCGGAAGAGGAATCGGTGCAGATCGGCGCCAAATTTCTACCTATCGAAATCTTATCACCCGGCGACGACGCCTTTTTCTTCCTCGAGGGTCAAACAAAAATTCCCCTCATTTGGAATCCACCAAAAGATGGTCTGACCTATCGCATCTACGTTTGGCAGGAAGACGAGGTTCGCACCTCGCCTGTCGTGAGTCAAAAAGAGACTTGGTATACCCTCGTCCTCAATAAAAGCGGCCGTTACAAACTGCAGATCGAAGATGCCAAGCATCAGTATCGATCGGAAGCGATATCCTTTACGGTCGATAAAAGCTTGTCGTCCACAGATCATTCCAAGACAGCGGAATCGGATGCTCTGGCTCTCGAGTACCCATTAGCCCGAGCGGTCATCCTCGGAAAATCGGTTGAGAGGATTCAGCGCTTTTCCTGGTCGGATGACAAAGAGTTGAAGGCGGGCGAGCGCTATCGTTTGACCCTACAGATCAAAGGGCGCGCTCCGATTCAGAAAGAAACACGTTCCTTCAGCGAATCTGTAAAGATCAAGACCGGTCAATACACTTGGTTTGTTGAAAAAGTCTCAAAGGGAGCGACAGTTAAAAGTCGATCGCGTGATTTAAACTACGAAAGCAAAAGCTTAGATAGTTTAGCCAAAACCGCTGGTCAGACCATCATCCTTGATTTTGACTAAGTTAATGAGCCATCCCATCCATACGGTTGAGCATGGTTCGCACTTCTTTTCGCAACTCACTCCCACTTTGCACATTATCCAAAAGAGCTGTTAACAGCTTTCGGCTTTCGTCGTATTCTTTTTTCAGATAGAGCGATTGAGTGGCGAGCAAAAGCAAAGCCACGGGATGGCTCTCCTCGCGAGCTAAGACAGCATCGATATCGATTTTGGCCTCATCAAACAATCCCAAAGCCTGATTTGATAAAGCTGAGCCGATGCGTGCTTCGTTACAATCGTCGCACTTAGTAGACGCAAGTTTGAAATCGCTTCGCGCCTCTTGGAAATTTCCGAGTTCAAGATTCAAATAAGCAGAATTCAGCGCACCGATAGGATTTTGTGGAGCGGCTTGCTGGGCGAGTTGAAAGTAGACGAGAGCCTGACGATTATCCTCGGGTAGGACAGCGCTAGATTTTTTGAGAAGGCCAAGGATATTGAGGGCAAAAGCGTTGCCTGGGTGACCTTTTAAAACCAGCTCAGCAAAGAAGCGGCTTCGAGCGGAATCACCTAAACCCGAATACGCGAGAGAGAGGAGTAAGAGACCATCTTTATTGCCGGGAAACCTTTGCAAATGGGCTTCAGCTAAGACCTTTACTTTGTCCCATTGGAGATCGTGCGCGGCCTTTAAAATCGGATCGAGTTCAGGCGAGCTTTTCACATCGGCTGCTCCACCCGATACCTCGAAGCGGCCGTTGCGCATAAGGAGCCACAAGCGAGACTGAGCGCCCGATTCAGCCTCGGATTGAGAGGTAGACTGACACGATGCAGCGAGTAATGTTATTAAGGCTAGGCGTTTCATTGAGGGCCTCCTTGGCTATAGTGAAGAGATGCATCTTTGGAAATAAGACTTGGCAAATCCAGGGTGCCTATCCCTTTTTGCAGATTGACGCCTATGTAGCGCCACATGCTTTCGTCCTCTCGACTTTGCTCACCCAGCCACTGAGCAGCACCGCTGCGGATGCGAACCGCATCCTGCACCTGTTTCTCAAGAGCAATTTTTTCGGCTCCCAAGTAGGCTTCGACGGCCAAGCTCTTTTGCTCTCCGGATTTTAAAGTCGATGCCAAATCCTGGTAGCGATCAATTTCGTGAACAAGCTCACCGAGTGCTAACGCGCAGTAAGCGGACCCTGGTCGATCACAAACTTTTAGGTAGACCTTGGCTAATGAATCGTAGGCCGTTCTCACTTCGTTTTCTTGGACAGGGGCCGGCGAGCGAAGTTTGCTTTCTAGAGTTGCATAATTCTTTGCCGAGTATTCTTTGGCTTTCAGATAAGCGCTTTCAGTTATGAGATCTTGAACGGAACTCACACTGAAGTCCTGTTCAAGGAAATACTTCTCGACTTCCAGATGAGGCACTTTCTTGAGCTGGATATGCAGGAGCTGAGCCAATACAGATTTATTTTCAAATTTCAGCTTATTGAATGCATCGATATCCTGCGAAAGTAAATTGACGTCCAAAAGGTTCTTATGAACCTCAACCAGCTTTTGCCCCCAGATATTTAGATCCTCTTCGTCACTCCCCGGATTGAGAATGAGGGTGCGCAAATGGGTCCGAGCATCAGCCCACCGACCTTGAGCCATCAAAAGGTCCACTAATCCAATACGAACTTCATTTACACGTTCGCCGTTAGGCAGCACGGAGAGATAGCGTTCATAAGATAAAGTCGAACCTTCGATGTTTGCTTGTCCGAGGAGGAGCGTAGCTTTTTCAAGGACAGCCTCCTGCCACAGTTCGTTCGAGAGTGAACTGGCATCGATTATGTCCAAGCTCGCGAGTGCGTCGGTGAACATAGATTCGTTTTGAAAGCTCCGTGCTTTCATATACAAAAGTCGATTGCGCAAAGCGACATCCGCGAGCAGAGGAATCACTTTATCCACCTTCGCACGCGACTTTAGCCACTCGGAGCGAGTGTAGAGATTCTCGACCATAGCTACCAGGGTATCGAGGTAGAGTTGTTTGATCGACTTGTTTTCGGGCAACGCTTCGCTCAGTTGAAATCCTTTGGCAAAGGATTCTTCCGAAAGACGCTCAATTTCGGGCAGATCCATCGAATTGAGTGCAGAGAGAAGGAGTGTCGTGAAAATCTTATTTTGATCGGAAGGCTTGGTTGCCGTCATCAAAGTCTTTTGGAAGCGAATGCGCGCCTCCTGAGTCAAGCCAAGACGCTGCGCGATCTGAGCCCTCAGTATCTGCAGGGAGCTTTTGTTTTGCCCTGAGGCGGCCATGAGATCAACGATTTGTCCTAGCCGTGCGAGCTGCCGGATATCAGCGGCCGGGTTCAGCTGCCAAGGGTTGGATTCATTCCATGCGAGCATTTGATTCTGGAGATCAAGCGCACGGTTCACATAGGACTGCCGAACGATGCCGGCGCTACCGCGGCTCAGACTCAAGAGGGTCTCGATAGCCTCGTCGATCTCTTTATTCATTACGAGCAAATCAACCCATAAGCCACGGATTCTTCGTGCACCGGGGCTAAAGCTTGCTGATTCCATGTAGCGATTGTAAACAACGCGCGTGTTCGTCACCTGAGCGGAAGAGGGTTCGGCCTTTAATCCTAAAGCGACTTCGCCAGCAATAAGTTCATCATGAAGTTGGAGCATTTTTATACCTTGGGGCAACGCATGAAACATGCGCTCGCTATCGATCAACGCCGTCTGATAAGCCTCCCTTCGCCCATTGCGCTGATAAGCTAGGCGATGCGTTGCTACAAAACGCATGGCAAGTTCCGCCCGTTCGCGTTCAGCCTTCGCACCGAGGACAGCCTGCTGATAGTAAGCAATCGCCTTGTCGAGCTGTCCTAGATTTATGGCAAAAATTGCCAGCTCTTCCATAAAAGCAGGGAAACTCGCGGTCTTTTGGAAACAGTTCACTTGGAAGGGAACGGGTTCCCATTGACCTTTGAAATCTGAACTCTTAGTCCAAGTCAAAAGACTTTGCTGGAATACAGCTTCCTTTTGAACCGCGGTAAGCTCCTGGCAAAGTCGCGAAGCATAGAGGAGTTCTGGCCGATAATTTTCTTTGCGTGATGATAAATACTGGGCCTTAACCAAGGCGGTGGTGATAGACGCTTGTTTTCCGAGGCGCGAAGAGCTAGCTTCCAAATGACTAAGAGCACCGGCATCTCCATTGCGCAACCGCTGCAGGGCCATCAGATAAGTCGTCAAATCACGCTCAGAGGAATTGCGAGGATTGACTTTTGTTAGAGTCTTTACTGCGCTAGCCGGATTCTTCACGTATTGACTCAAACCCCAGGACAACTGGATTTCTTGTCTTTGGTCCGATTCTTTAACAAACTTCAATGCGACGGGAGCAAAGTTCAAAAGTTCAAGGAGCGCTTTATCCCGCGCATCGATAACCAAGGTGTCCGATGCATTCGCTTGCCGAAGCCAGTAGGAGGCTTTTAAGCTTAGGCTGCTAAAGACCCGCTTGGCATAAAAGGCTTTTCGGTCTTCCGTAGCGAAAGCTTTCTTGTCCGAGGCTAGCGTTTCGTTTAAGGCTTTTAGCGCGGTTTCATTCTGCGGAATCTCTCGCAGACGCGAGGGATCAACCAGCAAAGGTAAAAGTAGGCGGTTGCCTAACTCCTTTCCTTCAAGGCGCAACACACGAGGCTCGGCTTGGCTGCTGCCGTCAGGCCAGACTAAGAAACAAAAGGCAAGAGAATACATTAGCAAAATCGATCGTGTATTCATCTCGATTTCCTCTGTGGTTGATAGCTTATTCCGATAAATATTTCTGCACCAAAGGCATTACGTTTGCCTGTCAGCGAATTCTTGAGATCATCGACGGCCGAACCTTGGAATCGAACACGCTCGGGCACAGTCACTTCCCCTTTAAACGATTTCTTAAAGTCATAGATTGGAATCTGCAGCGCCATACCAAGGTTAAACCCAAAGCCGTAGCGTTCGACTCCGGTTGATAACACAACGCGAGGTGCGATCGTCAGAAAGCTTTGTCGTGCATTTGCCAAAATGAAAGAGGCACCGGAATCGGTTTTATCCACGCGACTGTCAAAGTTCACATCTGTATACGCTAGATCACTGCCAAAGGCCCAGCTCGTGTAGTACCAGTCCGTCCAGTTCTGAACCTGACCCCAGTCGGCATAGATAATTTGCTCGTTTACGCGAGTCTTGTTGAGCGCGATAAGACTGACATCAAACTCATCAAAGGTTGAGCGAGAGTCTAGGGCATTGTAGTTATGATAACGCCAGCCCACGTTGACGAAAGACTTCATCCGGCTGGTAATTTGCAGGTTAAGGCCGTAGCCCTGGTCCGCCTCAAGCTTGGTTTTGCTTTGATTCCAGAGCGAATTACGATTCACTGTTTGATTTGTAATCGTTTTGAATCTTAAGGTATCAAATGCACTCATGGGAAAGAGGGGCGTCGCGCTGTAGACACTCAACTTGAGTGCTCCGTTCAAGGGATTGGGATAGTCGTCTCGAATCACTGGCGGCAGAACTTCTTCAGGGGCCCCAAGACTTGCGAATTGGTACTTCACCTGATCGCGATTCTTTAGGGTGCGTTTGAGGCCTTTTCGAATCAAGGCGATGTCCGAGGTATCGCGATCTCGCTTGATTTTCTGTTTGTGAAGCTTAGGAATAAGGATTTCTGGGAACTCATCGCCTTCAATCGTTGGGACTTCGACAGTAACTTCAGGCGCCATACCCTTGGCGAATTTTTGCCTTTTAAGATTATCGGTCGTCTTGGTCTGACTCAGCTTGTGATCGCTTGCCGCTTTGATTTCGTTTTTGTAGGTCATGACATCGAGCGGCGACTCGGTATCCCGATTGCCAAGATAGATCTTCCTAACATCGATAGCCTGACCCACTTCGAAACGTTCGAAGTAGGTCTTGCCTGGAAAGAGCAAGGCTTGGCGCGTGTGCCAGCGAAACGTCACTTCGCAGCTTGAAAAGCCATCTTTGCTATCAAATAAACAAACTTGATCACCATCCTTCCAGTCTCCTGGGGCTTGATCGATCACAATAAATCCGGCTGCTTCATCGGTATAACGAATAACGGCTGGTTCGGCCCACGCTCCATCAGTCGCAAATACGTGCGCGGCGAGGACGACGCCGAGGGCGAGTCCTAACTGGGCAATATTTGCTAACCTATAACGCATGCATCCCATCCTTGGAGAGGTTCACCAAGGACTTTCGGAATTCTTACTTCAATCTTTACCCGGTAAGATTTGCACTTCTCAAAAAAACTGTGGCTTTTGAAAAAGAACTTAAGGTGTTACTTCCCATAAGAGCTTAGGATAATCAGTGGCGCTAAATGACCAGACGGCCTGATCAAAATTTCCGTAAATGGAACTCCCGAGCATTTGGCTCGTTGTTCGACCTTCACCTAGCGCACTCGTCGAGAGCGTGCTGCTCGTTTTATCCCAGAAAGCATCGGTGAGTGTCCCTGTGCTATGAATCTGTCCGACGAGTCCACCAAGGCGGCTGTTGGTCGAATCGGGCGAGACTTTACCTGTCGAATACACGCGCGTGAGCACCGCTCCCGATGTTCCGGCGAAGCCGCCCACACTATCATTTCCTTTGGCCGATGCACGGCTATAGGAATCGCGCACAATCACATTTTGAGTCGTATCCCGGTAGAGGCCACCTATGAATCCACCTACGGGCGTGTTGCCGTAAACCGCTCCGCGCGAGCTGCTTTGTTCCATGAGTATGTTGTTGCCGTTGACATAACCGATCGAACCACCAGCGATACCCACGCAGTTGACATCCGAGGTGTTGCTATTCTTCTTGAAGGTCGTGTAGTCTTTGATTTCACCGAGCAGTCCACCACATTTATTTTCGCCTGTTACGGTGCCTTTCGCTTTCGAGAGTTCGATGAGGAAAGGAACAGTGGTACTGCCGGGTTCGATACGACCACCGATACCGCCGACGCGACCAAGACCGGTGACGTCACCTTCATAGCTTGCAAGCGAAACGGTGCCATACATAAGTCCGAAAATTCCGCCCGTATCATCGCGACCATCGATACGACCCGAGGCGGTAACTCTGACGATAGAGCTTGCCCCCAAGTTATAGTTACTTCCCCCTAAGATACCGCCGGTGCCGAGGTTCGTCGTCGATTTGATATTTCCAGTTGAGCTGGAATCGCTGATAGTAGAACCTGTCATGTAGCCAACCACTCCACCCGTAGCGCCTGCTGAGGTGACGTTCGCTGTATTCGAAACATTCTTAACATCCGTGTACTCACCGTAGCCTAAAATCCCGCCTACAGTTGAGGAGGTCGTCACGACCTCGCCTGAGTTGGTCGAGTCTTCGATCGAGCAACGAGCCGTCGAATAACAGATCATTCTTCCGGTAAGACCGCCTACATCATACGATGTGGCCATGATTTTTTTGGTGTTCTTAGCTCCGATAAGGGTTAGCTTCCCGTAGACGGAACCAACAATACCCCCGGTTTGTTCGGTACCGGTGACTGTTCCATAGTTTGCCATCGTGGTCATAGTTCCTCGGGCAGCGACCCCTACGAGACCACCCGTCCACTGCTTACCCACTACCGTGGAATAATTGATCCCATTGACGATGTCTCCATCATAGAGGTCACCAATCAATCCACCGGTACGAATCGAATTCACGTTAGCCGCATCCGAGCAGGTTACGCTTCCGTAATTTTTAAGATTGATAACTGTAAACGTGTAAGCACCCCATTCACCCGCAATACCACCCACACGACAGTCACCGCTACTGCCCGAAGCACTGACGATGCCGTGGTGTTCCATAGTCCCGCCGCCATCGTATTTGCGCCCGAAGATGCCGCCGACTTGAGTTTTTCCATAGACGTTAGTAAAGGCCATGACATTATTTATAATAGCCCCCGCATGGCCGATGACACCGCCGACACGATAGTTTCCGTTCACCGTTCCCGTGACGAATATGCCATCGATCGTATTGTTCCACGAGTAGTATCCATTTCCGAAGTTGGAATTCGTAACCGAAGCACCACCCGCAAGGGTCCCAATATAATCGTGACCTGTGACAATAAAGTTAATCAAACCTAAATTCTTGAAACTGGAAAGGTTGATATTACCGAACAGACCGATTCCATCAGCCGAAATATTATTGTAAGTCCAGTTGGAAATAACAAAGTTATCGCCATCAAACTTGCCTTGAAATTCTTTGCTACTTCCCGTGCTGTTATGAAGAGGGGCAAGAGTAACGCCTTGCAAATCGATATTCTCTCCCATAACGAAAGATTTGCCATAACCGATCGCCCGAATGGCATTGAGATGCGAGACATCGCAGATCAAATATGGGCTTGCATCGCTTCCGTCACCGGCTGCGAATTGAGCACCCCAACTGCTCGGTTTGTTACAGGTCTTAAGGCATCCGCTGCCGCTACAGTAGGTGTAGGCATTCGCAAGTGTCGCTGACGAACCATCCGCGTTGATCACACGCACATTTACAGAGCCCGCAGTCCCTGCTGGTGTTTGGCAGATGATATGCTTTTTCGAATAACGCATAATGTTTTGACAGTCGGACTCACCAATCTTCACCTGCAGATCAGGCTTGAATCCGTCGCCTACGATAACGATCTTCGTATTCCCAGTCGACAAGCCTTCGGTCGAGCGAACTGTCGCCAAGGTCACTTTGTTTTGAGAAAAAACCGTGAGAGTTTTAGAGGCTTTATTCCCATCAGCGTCTTCGACCACGAGAAGGTAGTGGATGTAGACATCCCGGTTGATCGGGCCGCGAACACCGCTAAACGTCGATGTTCCACTTTGAATGAACACGACAGTGTCACCAATCGTCGCCGCATCACTTTCGAGAAGGGATTGTTTTGCGTAGATTTTATAAAGCAGGTTCGGAGCTGTTGTAACCAAATCGGACGCAACCCAGGTCAGTGCCCACTCATAATCGTCTTCTCCTTTGGCAGTGGTGAAGCTCGTTATAGCGGGTGGCAACAGATCGGGAATCACGTAGTCCTTGACGTTTCCATCACACTTTCTATTGCCGGTGGCATCGACCGCACACACCGTATAGTAATAAGGCTGACCGCTGATAAAGTCCGCACCTAAATCTGTCCACGTTCGCGCGGTCGACTGAGCAACGCGAGCCATCAGTGCTGCCTGGGCGTCGGTCGTCGGATCGAGAGGGTTAGTAAACGAACTCCCCTTTTTTCGATAGATTTCAAAGAAAATATCCGAACCAGGCTCCGTCGTTGACTGATTATCGGTGGCAGCGGCCCACGATAGTTTGATCTTTGCTTCCGCAAATATAAGTTGCAGAGCTGAGCTGAAACTAGGCGCTGTCGAGTCGAGCACTCGTTTCGATGTCGAATAGGTAGCCGGATCAAGGATCGTCATGTTACCCACTGCATCATAGGCCCGAACATGAAAACGATAGGTCTTGTAAGGCTCAAGGGGACTGACAGTACAGGAGGTGATATGGTTCGGACAGTTGTCGCCACTGCATGCGCATTCCTTAGCTTCTGTGAGTTGAAGCGTATCCGGGTTTACATAATAGACCGTGAAGCCTTTGTAGTCGTTCCATGATGTTGGGGCTATCCAGCGAACTAAAATCTGGCCTTCAATGGTTGCGCCGAGGTTCGGTTCGGCTTCGATGCCCAAAAATCCGAGCGGCGGTTGTATATCAGCCAGAGTCAGTTTCAGCGCCGAACTATTGGTATGGACCGAGCAGTTTTGCACGCCGCCAGGGACCGATGCTGCGTTATCACACGCACTCACTAAAGCATAAACATCTTCGAGTGAACCCACCGCGAACGTTGCACCGTTAATTCGAGTTGTACTCACCGCATCGGTCGATCGACGTTTTAAGGTTAAGACAGAAACTCCTGAAGGATTTGCTGAGTTTTTCCAGAGTTTTATTGTGTATTCGTAGAGATCGGATGCCGACGACGGGTTCCAACCTAGAACGAGTTCGCCGGTGAGTTTATCATAGGTCAATGACTGAAGCCCATCGAAGGCGGGAGCCGTCTTATCTAAGGTCGATCGTACAGTTGAAAGTGTGTTGACAGATTGGTTGCCCGCCGCATCCTGGGCCTTGATACACACGCTGTATTGTGTAAGCGGCTGAAGTCCGGTAATCACAACTGTGGCTTCGACGTTTGCCGTGAAGTTGATGGCAGCGAAACTTTGCTGGTGAGTAGTCAATGCGCAAGCGTTGACGTTGCCGACTCCAACGAAAGCGAGATAATTCGTGGCACCTATGGGTGAGGCCGGTTCGGCCTCGATAGGAATGAACTTCGCCAGTAAGGTAGTTTCTTCCAGGCCCGAGGTCCCATTTAGAATCGAAGTCTGACCGTTGAAAATCGGTTTGGTTGTATCGCCCGAGAAAAGAGAACGCACAGTTCCACCAAGATTCTTCTGATTCGCCGGGTCTTGGTCGATGACAAGTACGTGATAGGTAGTGTTATCCTGAATCGGCGAATACTGAACAAGTGTCGGCGGATGAGCGCGATCCGGAACAGGAACGGTCGAGGCTAGAGACATGCCAGTTATATCGATCGGGGCTGCGCCATTGACCTTGATGTAGACCAAACGTTTTAAAATACCGCCATTGGAATGGGTCCAAGGCGCGGTGATATTCAGTTTACCATCCGCTATGACTAGAGCCGTAGCACCCACGGTACGTGGGGCGCCGTCATCTCCTGTTGATCCGGTAAGATTGATGACGTTAAAATCACAAACACCTTTGACCGAACACGCCCGCACACCAAAAGAATAGGTGAGGTCATCGCCAAGGTTCTCGACTAAATATTCGAGTTTATCCGCCGAGACTTTGGCTAAAGGATCGGCGCTCCAATCCACTGCCGAACCTACGGACGCATAGATCCAAAAGCTATCGGTTGGGACACCTGAACTCACACCCCATTTGACTAGAGCGGCATGGGGCGATTTGATTTCGACACCTGTCACTCCATTGAAAGTGGGAGGGTTCGAACTTAAAGTCGTGAGTTTTAGAATTTTCTTGCCGACTATCGTTCTGTCATCCCGTGAGGCGACACAGCTGTAGGTGTACTGCTCGCCTTCGTTGAGACCAAGGTCAAAGAATTCGTTAACACCTTTATCTCGTGTGGAATACGCGAGGTTACCATCGCGATAGATCTTCATATTTTGAACATCTTCGGTTGGCCAAGCGAACTTAACGAGGATGCGGTCGGCACCCTGAGCTTCTGCAGACACACAGCCTTCGTAGGTAAGCGCTGCCGAGGGAACGGTTACCGATAGAGTTTTGATGTTACGATCCGTGCGACCTTTGGCATCCGTTGATCGAACACCAAAGTAGAGTATCGTGCCTTCGCGATAGCCGAGGAGCGAGAGGCGAATGCTCGTCTGGTCAGTGATCGATTTCGCAACTTCGAAGGTTGACCCTTCGAACACAGTGTAGATCACATTGCGGCTTGTTAAACTTGTTTGTAGGGCAGGCCACTTGATAAGGACATCGGTGCCATCGACGTCGGCGCTTTCGATACCTTGATAGCCAAGCGTACTTTCAACGCGTAGAATAGCGATCTTCGTATTGCGATCAAGCGTTCCATCGGTCGCTACCGCTTTAATCTGCAATGCATAGCGGCCTGGGAGTAGATAGGGAATCTCAAAGCTTGTTTTGTCCGATGCAACGATTTGAATCAATTTACCGAGTTTCACGGGCGCAGTCTCATCACCGGCATCGGTGAGGATTACGGGTGCTGAGCTATCGGATACATCCTGAAGACGCAAAGCGGCTTCAGGAACGGCCGAGAGGTCATGAACGAAAACCTGGAACCCACCGACCTCACCGCCTCGTGGACGATCCCATAAGAGTATTGCCGTTCCTTTGGAACTTGTTTCGATTTCACGAATACCTTTGAAGACGATAGGGGCCACTTCATTTTCAGTTGTCAGTTTGTTACAAGCAAATCCAAACAGCATTAGAATAAATAAGTGGAGTGTGAAAGCCTTCATGGCGTCACCTCCCAGATGAACTTGGGATAATTGCCTGCTGAGAATAACCAGACTGTGTTATCCCAGCTGCTGAAGGTATTGGGATCTTTCATCTCGGTCGTGGTCTTACCGACTGCCGCTGAGCCGGCTGTCGTGGCTCTCGCCGAAGTTGTTTTATCCCAGAAGTTATTGGTGAACGTTACCGGCGAACTGATTTCGCCCACAAACGGGCCGAATTGCGCTTCGGAGCTGATTCGCTCAACCCTGCCGGTCGAGTAGTTCGTTGAAATTCCCATGCGCGCCCAGCCCGTGAATCCACCGGCTCGGTTGTTGGCATGGACGTTTGAACGCGAATAGTTATTGCGCACGGTGCAATCAGCAAGGGCTGTCGAGGATTCACACGCAACTCCGATGAATCCGCCAGTGAAAGTACCTCGGCCCGTGACTTCCCCTCGCGAATAATTCATCTCGACTAAGTTTCCATTCCCTCGGATAGCGCCGAGGAAACCACCTACCCAATCAAAGCCATTGACCTTACCCAGCGAAAAGTTTTTGCGAACAGTCCCCCGGGAGTCAAGGACACCGATGAAACCGCCGTATTTATCTCCGAAGGTCAGAGTCCCGCCATAGACATCACCCGTTGCGTAGCTGGTTTCGATCAGCGATGAATGGGCCTCGGCAGGTGTAATGACTTGTCCAATTAAGCCACCAGCGACGTATTCGCGAGCTGTGACCTTACCGGTCGCGTAACTTTGCTGAAGAGTCCCTTGAAAACGTCCTATCAAACCGCCAACAAGCGATCGACCTTCGACTTCACCTGTTGAGAAACTCTTTGTGATCAAGTTAACTTTGGACCCATCCACGCCGCCTATCAATCCACCAACGTTATCGTAGAGTCCATAGACTTTGCCTGTGTTGTAAGTCTGATCGATGACAATATTCGACACGCCGGTATTCCAACCAAGGACTCCACCGACTGATCCATTTCCCGAAACGTTCCCTTCGTTGCGCGAAGAATAAATGGACAACCAACGGACGACACCTGCCAGTCCTCCAGTATCTTGATGGCCCGTGACAGTTCCGTAGTTGCGCGAGGCATCGCGAATAACATTGGGTTCTGTAACACTCCCTTCAACCCAACCGAACAGACCTCCGGTCTGGTCACCTGCATTCGTTACATTGGCATAATTCGCAACGTTTATAGCAGTGACACGTCTACTCCAACCACTGATGCCACCGACAGCTACAGAACCTGTCACAGTCCCGCGCGTTGTTATATTCTCGAATATAACGTTCGCTGACGCCCCCCCGATTCCACCCGTGTATATGCTCCCATCAACTGTTCCATCGAAAACAGAATTTTTGATGGTCATATCAACAAACTGACCCGCAATTCCAGCTGTGCGATAGGTATTTGCTCCTAAGTTGGTCACAGTACCGTGGCTGAAAAGATTGCTAGCTACACTATTATTTCCAGAATATTGTCCGTATATGCCACCCACATTTACACCGTTCACACTGGTCCCAGTTACTGTCCCTCTCCATTCAATATCCGACGAGGCTAGCAATTTGATTCCTGCGACACCGCCTACATTCGACAATCCACTGACAGTCGTGTATGCCTTCGCGCGGTAGAGATTCCCGCGTAATTCACCGCCCACTCCTCCAACATAATCTTTGCCCAAAACTGACCCTTGGACAACGATGTCTTCGAAAATCAAATTCGTATTATAATCCGAGGCACCAGCAAGAATACCTGTGTAATTCCCACTCGTGATATTTGCGTTGAGCACACTCAGACGACTGATTCGCGAGGCACCGTAAGGCCTACGGAAAAGCCCAAAAGGAACAGTATTCGCCGCATTATTGTACGTTAAATTTACAACCGCGTACCCATCCCCATCAACAAAACCGATGAAGTTGTCACCGTTGCCTGGTGTGGTGAGACCGGTCCAGCTATTTCCCGTGTAACTCGAAAGATCGATGTTATCCGCCAGCTTATAAAAGAAGCCGGAAGCCTGAGTACCGAGGGCTGCAAGCTGGGTTGCATCACAGACGATAAACGGGGCACTTTCGGTTGATCCGCGGCCCGTATTGATGGCAAACGGGGTTTGCCAACTGGCCGGATTATTACAAATCTGAGTACAGTTCACATCCGGTGTACAAGCCGAATAAGCATTTGCAAAAGACGCCGAAGATGTATCCGTGTTCGTAACCGTTAAACTATACGTTCCCAAGGCCTTCGCTGGACTACGGCAAAGGATATGTTCGGCGGAGAGTATCTGCAAACTTCCACAGGCTGTGCCGCCGATCGAAACGAGTGAACTAGAGTGAAAACCCTTGCCCACAACATAGATGATTTTTCCACCAGCCACGCTACCCTCGCTGGCTTTCACACTCAAAATCTCAACTTTATTTTGCGAATAAACAGTCACCTGTTTCTTCGCCGTGTTCCCAGCCGCGTCGGACACAGTCAAGAGATAGTGAATATAAGTATCCGTGTTGATCGGACCGGTAAGACTAGGAAGGGATAGCGCACCAATTTGAGTAAAGAGCGTAGTATCCGAATCGTTCAACACAGCATCAGGATCACTGGATAAGCGATATTTGACTCGATAGAGTAGCTCGGCAGGACTATTGATGTTGTCCGTCGCCGACCAACTCAATGCCCAACTCTTGCCAGCCGTTGTTTTATTCGAAGTAAAACTTACAAGAATAGGAGGCGTTAAATCGGGAATCACCACGGTTTTATAGTTACCATCGCAGTTGGTATTCTCCGAAGCATCCACCGCACATACTGTATAATAATAAGTAGAGCCGCTTACAAAGTTGCCGATGTCGGCATAAGTTAACGTTTGTTGCTCAGCAATCAATGTGCCGCCAACCCAAGGTTCGAGTAAATTTGCAAAGTTCGAAGTGGCTTTGCGATACACACGATAACGAATGGCCGCATCAGGCTCGGAAGCATACTGGTTATCCGTAGCTGCTGACCAACTCAAACTCGCAGCGCCCGAAGCGTAAAGCAATCCAAGGTTAGACGTAAAGACAGGCGCTGTCTCGTCGGTGGTTCGCACGTCAGCGACACTGACCTGCGGATCAAGAAGAGTATAGTTGCCGACCGCATCATAAGCTCTGACATGCAGGCGATACGTTCGGTAATGATCAAGATCAGTCAGCAGACACGAGGACACGTGGTTAGGACAATTAGCTGCCGAACAAGGACAGTCTTTCATAACTGTGAGTGAGAAATCGTTATTTACTTTGTAGACTTTAAATCCCGAATAATCTGTCCAACTCGCAGGCTCGATCCAATGCACGATAATCCGGCCTTGGACGGGTGTCTCCTGACTGCCGGAAGCAGCGATGCCAAGAAAATTGGGAGGAGGAAGAATATCCTGAAAGATCACGCTCAGCGCAGTCGAGCGAGCGAAGGTCTTACAGTTCTTCGTGCCGCCCGAGATCGACGCTGCGTTGTCGCAGGCGTGCACAACAACTTCGAGCTTATCACCGCTTTGAAACGGAATGATCAATTGAGTCAGATCAAAACCTGTCGGCGAATCCGCATGGCGACGGGCGATCGTCGTCTGTATCGACGAACTCAAACCCGATGGCGTAAGCCAAGTTTCGATTTCATATTCATTGATATCGGCCGAGGTCGAAGGATTCCAACTCAACTTCACCAAGGAATTAACTGCGTCAAACGTCAAACTTTGCAGTCCGTCAAAATCCGGCCTGGTCTTATCCAAAGTCGATCGCACGAGGAAGTTTGCATTAATACTGATATTGGCAAACTTATCGACGACTTTGACACAAACTGAGTAGTTGGTTTTCGCTTTCAGTCCCGTCATGGTGTAGATAGCGGTACCAGCGATATAATTTGAACCTGGAACCTCAGCTTTAAAATAAGTCTCGCTACAGGACGCGCCGCCGCCCTCGCGAGCATAAAAGCGGTAAGTTTGGGCACCGCCAATCGATATCGATGAAGGATCGAGGGCTGTGAAGGTCACTTTAAGTGTCGTTTCTTCCTGCCCCGCCGCTCCAATATCCAAGGCCGTAATACCGTTGAAAGCAGGAGGATTTAAATCGCCGGTCGTAATACTTACGATCGCAAAATTAGCACTACGGTTGCCATGACTGTCCTCATCCCGCACGATTACATGATGAGGCTTACCGGCCACGGGATTATCGAAGTAGATGAACTCGGAAACAATCAGCGGATCGGTAATCAACACCGTTCGAACGAGATTGTAATCGCCGATCGCTTGGGAAGGCGCACCGTCAATCTTCAAAAAGATATGGCGCTTAGTAACACCACCCTGAGCCGGGGTCCACGGCGCCCGTATCTTCAATTTACCTTGCTCGATGAAAATCTCAGTTGCACCAACACTCGTCGGCGCGCCGTTATCCGGCATGACGACGGAAATCTGCTCGGTGTTGGTATCACATATCAAGGCCGTACAAGACCGCACACCAAATGAGTAAGGAAGATCATCACCCAAATCACTCACCCGAGTATTTAAGTTAGAGAGCCCTACTTTCGCACTCGGTTCAGCACCGAAGTTGACAGTATTACCCGGAGTTGCAAAAACCTGAAATTCCTTAGCCGGTACTCCAGAGCTGACACCCCAGCTCAAGAGCGCGACTTTTGCCGATTCGGCCGCAGCATTTTTGATACCAGCAAAGGTCGGTGGATTGGTGGAAAGCGTGCCGAGCCTGATAACATTGGTGCCCGACAGGTTCGCTGTAGGGCTTATCGCTAAACAGCTGTAGTTATACGTCTGGCCTTCACTCAATCCCCGGTCGATAAAGGAAACCACCGATCGGTCCGTTGTGCTGAAGACCTCCTTTTGATTTCGATAGACACGAAGCTCAGTGAAGGTATTGGACTGTGGCCATTCGAAGTTAAGTTTAATGCGATCGGCCGACTGAGCGCTTCCACTGACACAACCGAGATAATCCTTGTTGAAAAGTGGAATCGTGACAGCCACCAGAGTGCTGTTCTGATCTTCCACATTTTGTCCGTTCGTGTATCGAACCCCAAAGTGGACAACGTCGCCATCAATCTCATTAGTCAAAGGATAAACAAAACTTGTGTCTTTGGTGTAAGCCACGGCCGAGTTGAATGCCGGCCCACGATAGATCGTGTAGTGGAAAGTCTCGTTCTCGCGGATGCCTGGCGCTGGCAACCATTGCATCACGAGGTTTGGCCCTTCGATCGTGGCAAGGGCAAGACCGCGAAACAGTATGGAAGGATTCACCTGGAGCAGGTAGACCGACGTGTTTTCATCGATACGTCCATCCTTCGTCAGAGCTTTCACTTGAAAAAGATAGTAACCCTCGTCAAGGGTTGGCGTTTTAAAAGTATTTTGATCAGCACCTAAGATAGTGAGGAGCTGTCCGGTCTTAGCGGGAAGTATGCCTTTATCCGAGTGGATGGAGACTCCGAATGCGGCTTTGGTCAACTCGGTCGTGAGACTTCCGGCCTCGGCCTCTTCGATCTTTTGATAATAGAGACTGAAGCTTTCGATCTCTGCGCCGCTGGCATAACCCCAGTTTACGACGTAAGCGCCCTCGGTGCTCACATCGATACCGTCTATGCCGGTGAATTGTATAGGGGTTCGCTGAACGCCGGTCGAAAGCTTATCACAGCCTCCAGTGACCAGGATCGCAAACATAAGTCCCAACACTTTTAACCCAGCGTTAACCAAACGTACCTCATCCATTTCTCGCTATGGATTTCATCGGACCTACGAGCGGTAAGTTTAGGACAAGGATACTCAGACAATACTTGGGCGGGCATTCTGCAATGAATTCAGAGTCATAAACTTCATAACAAACTCTTTATCTACCCTTATATAGTCGATGTTCAAGTCTATAGCCGTGTGACCGATAGACTAATTGTAAGCAAGGGAGCCTACATGCGTCTTCTCGTGCCCAAATCTCTTTTAATCCTCGTCTGCCTTATGGCGTGTAAGGACAAAGGGAAAGTTGCGTCCGAGGACAACCTGATCTCTGCTGCACTACCCTCGGCTGGCGACTTTGATGCGATATACATGCTCCCCGAAAGCGCGTCCCTCTCAGCTGGACGAAGTGTAAATTTCGAAGTTCTCGGCCTCCTACCCTACGACAACTCAAAGATATTGAATGATCTAGGCACCTGGACCGTGTCTAACCCTGAGATACTCGAAGTGGTCGACTATCCTCAAGGCCGCATTCGCGCGCTCAAGGCCGGCGAGGCGGATGTTGTATTCACCTTTGGTGAAGTGACTCAAACGGCTCATGTCGTCATTGCTGACAAAACTCTCGATCAGCTGAAACCGTCCTTGGACACCTTAACTCTCGATGTTGAGAATGTTGCGGGCGTCGTTGTTCCTTTTGCGGCTTCCCTAGTCTTGCACGGACTCTATAGCGATGGATCAGTCGAAGATTTGTCACCCGACGCAACATGGACTTGCGCTGATCCTTCCCTATTGGCCTGTGATGGCAATGGGAAGTTCCGCGCGCTTGCCATCGGCACCACCGAAGTGACGGTTAAAGTCTTGGAACTCGTAAAAACTATTCCTGTCACGATTGTTACTCACGATCCTACATTTACAACCTTTCAGGTCACGCCCTCACCTTTGGTCATCGAGAAGAACACACCGAAACCGTTTGTCATCTCAGCCTTATACTCAAACGGTCAAACGGAAGATATTACGCCGAGTGTCGCGCTTAGTTGGTCAAACTCTTCTTTGATCCAAGTCGTTGGAACGAGCAGCAAAACAGTTACAGGCGTAACGCTAGGTTCAGGGACGGTTACGTTAAGTTGGAACTCTCACGATTCCACGCTTGCGTTTAAGGTCATCGATCCTCTGGTTAGTGTCCTGACACTGGAATCACCGGTGAGGAACTTCAATTTCGCTAAGGGGGAGACAGAACGTTTCTACGCTAAGCTAACTTATAATGATGGAACTGTAGAAGACGTCAGCAGTCTTGTGAGTTTCGAAAGTTCGGACTTAACGTTAATAAACTTCGAAGCTGGGGCAACCTACGGAACCTTTCAATCGCTCAAGGCCGGCACGGGAATACTCACAGCGCGCTTAGGTTCCATGTATACGGCCCATACAATCACAGTGTCGGACGCGCGCTTACTCGCCATTGAGTTATCGAGTGTCGATTCAGGACCACTAGGCTTAAACCTAACCCGAACGTTTGTCGCCAAGGGTCGTTACAGCGATGATTCCCTAATTATCATCACAACGACATCGAACTGGACGATCGAAGACTTAGGAGGCAACGGGGCAATCGTAAGCAACGGTGTTGTGCGGGGCACAACTCAAGGCAATATTCGTGTCAAAGCCACATTCATGGGCGTGACAGGATCGGCGAATTTGGCCGTTGGCGCGGCGGTTCCTCTGTCTATAGAAATTCGTCCCATTCCAGTAATGGGTTCGATTTATACTGTGAGCCGCGGATCGGGCAACACCCAACTCACAGCGTGGGTAACCTACAGCGACTCTACCGTCATCAATCGCACGACAGAGGTTAATTGGTCTTATGTAATCATCGGTGAGAATTTCAGCTTTGCCGGCTACGTAAAGAATAATACGGGCGAGAAAGGCCTGCTCGTTCCCCTTGCCAACGGGTACTTCCGAGCCGACGCCACGCTTTCGGGCGTGACTGGTTCACGCGTGATTGGAGTGACACCATGAGATGGATCCTTCCATTTGCAGCGCTCGTAAGCTTGTCTTGCAACAAAGTTCAAACGCCTTTACAAGTTGAAACGTTACAGGCTATCGCCTTGAACGTGGACGATGTAGATCCTAAGAGCCTAGTTCCGACTCCATCCAAACTCGACTTTGCTGTCGGTGAATCGATTGATATTAGTTTGACAGGACTCTTTCCGTACAATCGTATCTCTGTCTTAAACAAGGGCATAACTTGGGCGTCTGCCGATACTTCATTGGTCACTATCGATAGCGAAGGCATAGCTCGCGCACGCACGCCAGGCAGCACTGTATTATCGGTTCGCTATCGGGATGCTTATGAGACGATTCCAGTAACGATTCGTGAAGCGGCACCCATGCAGATTATACTCCTGCCGAAAACCTCGGTCGTCGCAATCCCATCTCAGCTCGGTGTTCTTCAGACCAAAGAATTTAGTATCGACACGTTCGCCTTGCTCACCAACGGCAATCTTTCCTCTATCGCTGCCGACGTCTCCTGGGAGATCAGTGATCCCAGTGGGCTTGAGCTTATCAGCGAATCGAAATTTCTAGCGAAACGTCCCGGTGAGTACGAACTCCTTGCTCGATATGGCAATCTTCGTGCGAAACATCGAGTCGTTCTCACAGCTATCCCTCTAGCTGTCGCTCGCTTGGAACTGACAGGAAGCAATTTCGTCATTCGTTATGGCGACAGGCTCGCTCTACCGGTTCGTGCTGTAATGAATGATGGGCAAATCGTAACGAACCTAAGCCAAGCTAATTTTCTATCAAGTAACAATGGAATCTCAGTATCGGGTGGAGAAATCGTTGCAGGCAACCTGGGTAAGCATTGGGTTAAGGTGAGTCTCGGTGGTCAAGAGATCACCGTACCCATTACCGTGCGTGACGCGGATGTCACTGCTATCGTTATCACGCCAGGCGCCATCCCCCTATCACTCGGTCAGCGCCTAAGTCTCACAGCTGTTGCGACTTTTAGCAACGGAGAGACTTTGAATATCACAACTGCGATGACGACGTCTGTGACGAATACCAGCATCGCAACTGTGAATGGCCCCGAGCTGACCGCTGTAGCAAATGGATCTTCGAGCTTAAATGTGAGCTACAAAGGTTACACCCAAAGCGCGTTGATCAATGTCGGCAACGCAACTCTCAGAGCCTTAGATATTCGCCCAGCCAGCTTTACCCTTTCGGCAGGCGAAACCGCTACCTATCAAGTCTTTGGACTCTATACGAACGGCACGGAAACCAACATCACTAACCTTGTGACAACACGCGGCCTCCTCACTTCAAAAGCCGATGTGCACTCAGCGGGCATATTGACAGCAAAAGTGGAAGGCACCACTAAGTTAAGCTCAACTTACCTCGATCCAATCACTGGCCAAAATTTAACGACAAACGTCCCGATCACCATACTTCCGGCCTATCTGCAGAGCCTAGTGTTTGAACCACCTGTATCATCGAAAGCGCTCGGGCGAGCCGAGGAATTTCGAGTAAAAGGTCGTTACAGCGACACTACCGAGGTCGATATCACAAACCTTGTGAACATCACCGTCGACGTAACGTCGGCTGGCCTCAGTTATTGCGCGAGCGTAGCGCGAACCAATACTAATAAAATTCGGGTGATCGGGCTCACCCTTGGCTCGCAAAAGATTATTGCCACTTACAGTTCCTTCTCAGGCGAAGCGGTATTCACAGCCACTCCAAAGGAGCTGGACAAAGTGGATATCGTGCGGCTCGATACGAATGTGGCGTCAGGGCAAATCGATAAGGGTCTGCAGGCGCGCTTTATTGCGCTCGGAACTTACAGTGATCTGAGCACCGAAAATGTCACCTATTCGAACGCCTCTCGAACCGTCACCTGGAACGTGCCTGATGTCACCAAAGCAACTTTTGTGGATAACGGAGCTGAGAAACGATTTACGGCCGTAACCGAAGGCGATGCGACCTTCTCTTTTAGCCTCGTCGATTCAGTAGGAACAAAGTCGGATCGCTTTAACATCGGCGTCTACATCCCTTGTGCTTCGCCGGGTCGACGCGTGTCCTACTACTGCTGGTATCTCGGAGGGTCAGGCGCGAATTGTGTCACAGCCTGCAGCTCCGTTAGTCGTGGTTATCACTCGGCGACCGCAAGCTATGCGGGAAGTGGTGGTACAGATGAGGCCTGTCGCGATCTAGTCGGCGATACCTTTTCCACCGTTATCGATGCGTCCTTCAGCGCGTCGGCATCCGCTCCCGTCGGTGCAGGATGCTCGATTTATGTCGAAAACGGCCTCGACATCGGACTGAGAGAAGAGACGATAGCGACTACAGATACGGCAGCGCAGGCCTTCTTTCGGAGGGTGTGCAGCTGTGAATAAATTCGCAAACATTTTGCTCATCTTTCTACTTGCACTCACAAGTTGCAATAAGACCGTGCAGTCGAAATTAGTGCCGGCCGATCAAGCCAAACTTGAGGAAATCAAAAAAGCTCTGGCCGAGCAGGCTCGAACCATCAATGCGAGCAATCCTCTGCCGTCAACGGCTACGGGTTCAACACTCAGCGAAGAAGAGAAAAGGAAAATAGTCTCGATTCGCGTCACTCCCCCATCCCTCAGTGTACTCGAAGGCCTTTCGGAAACCGTCTCTATCATCGGTCGTCAGGCTGATGGCCGCGAGGTTTCACTCAGTGACAAAATCACTTTTGAATCGGTAAATCCCTCTCTGCTCGAAACGCCTACAGTCGCCATTCAGTCTCGTTTCACGGTCAAGGGTCTTGCCCCTGGTCGTGGATCGATGAATGTCATGTACGGAGCCTTGAAGACTAACTTTGAAGTTCAGGTCAAAACGAAGGAAATTCTTGCCATCGATGTCTTTCCAAAATCCGTTGCTCTCGGGACACCGACTCGTTTTCGTTTAAACGTGGTCTACAATAACAACACTCAGGCTGAGCTGAGTTCGGGTATCTATTGGGAAACCTCTTCGCCGGGTTATCTGCTCGGTGATGGAAACAGCCAGACCACAGGTATATACACAGGGTCGAAGGTTGGGTTTGGTGGCCTTCGAGCGAATTACGCGGGGCAAAATATAGTCAGCCGTATCGAAATTAAAATGCCGAAGATTCGCAGCATTTATCTAGATTCTGATACCGACACCTTTCTTCTTGGCACTCAGATCAATATCAAGGCGATCGCAACATTTGTCACCGGCAATAGCTTCAACATCTCGTCCTCGGTTGTTTGGCAGTCGAGTGATTCGACTATAGCCTCGATAGGATCTGTCGGCGACTTTGAGGCTCTATTCCCTGGTGAGACCCAAATAAAAGCGAGCTATGAAACGATCAGCGGATCAGCTCCTTACTATGTGACGAGCGTGAACTTCGTCGATACGCGCCTTGAGGCGAACATAGTCACGGTCCCTGCGGGATTGAGCCTCAATTATAAACTTTGGGGTCGCAAGGTTGACAACACCGAGGTCGAAATAACAAGTTACTCGCGCTGGACGGTAAGCGATCCAACCGTCCTACAATCAGGAACGCTCGAAACGCCGAAGGTTCCTGGTCGTTTTACGGGCGTGACTCCGGGCTCTACGGTGGTATCAGCGCGTTATGGAACATTCACAAAAACGGTCGCCATAACCGTAACCGAAGCTGCGGTGATGGGCTTATCGATGACGACCGAGAACCCGGAGGGCGAATGCGGAGTCAATCAACCTCAGATGCTGGTCATCGCAACTCTGTCGGATGGCAACTCGAAAGATATTACGGAAAACGCAGTGTTTACACTCAATCCGCCCGCCGCTGGTGCTCCGCATACAGACCCTACGAAAAAAGGTTTGATCGTAACGACACAATCCGTAGCAGCCAAGGTGATTGCCACTTACGTCGAGATTAAAACGGGCGTCACTCATACGGCCGAAGTTCCGCTCTCTATCCTCGCGGGCAAAGAACTCGGTGTGGGTATACAAGCTTCAAGCGAGACCATAGCCTACGGAGAAATACTCGAACTCAAAGCCGGGCAAATCATGTCGTGTGGAACGGGCCTTGATTATACGGGTAGCTCTAGCTGGGTAACGGATAATAATTCCAGCACTTTGAATTCGTATATCAATACCGCGGGCAGCAAAGGAATTTTCAGCTCGGCGATGATGACTACAATTCCGACGACAACGCCCATCACAGTTAAAGTCAGCGCGATCAAAGGCACGTTCCGCAGTGATTTGAACATCGTTGTGCGGCCGCGAGAAGTCAAGACCATCGTGGTTCGAACGCCTGCGGTGACTATGGATGTGGGAACGACTCAGCAGATGACTATGAACGCGCGTTACAGCGATGCAAGTTCGGTGGATATGATCGATCTTTCGCTCTTTCCCGGGTTCTCCGTTCAATATAGCGTTACCGATTGCGAACAGACCGGTTGCGCGAGCGTGAATGCGGCAACCGGCCTCATTACGGCCGGAGCCAACGAAGGCCGTGTGAAAATGTATGCAACACTCAATACACCACAAGGTTATCCCATTATTTCTGCAAAAGTCGATATCGACGTTCGAAGCAAGTGCGCGGCAGGAACCCGTGTCGGCCTTTACTGCCTTTACAAAAGTGCAAAAGGAGCGACTTGCACTGCGGCTTGTACAGCGGCCGGTGGAACCTATCATGCCGCGACGGGGACTGTCTTTGGCAAAGCGGGACTTGCAGCCGACTGTGACCTCGCAATTAAAACCTTTGGTTTCACAGCCGGACTCGAAACGCCTAACCTCAACAAGGGGAAAGGTCTAGGTTGCTCGATCTATGAAATTACCAATCTAAGCATCTTACGCGGCGTCCGCGAAGCTGCGACAGCGACTTCGGCCACCGAATTTGATGCCGACTTTTTCCGCCTCTGTGCCTGCACCGTTCCTTAACACTTCTACCAAAGGGCTTGCGGGCCTGAAGAAAAAAACGAATACTCCGAAGGAATCAAACCTTATCGGAGACTCCCATGAATTATTTGGCTTTGAGTGCAGCGTTGGGCATCCTTCACGTTCTTGCCTCTTCCGCTGCGGCGAGCAAGGAAAGAAGCCTCAAATGGAATCTTGGCGCGCGCGATGAAACACCACCGCCCCCTGGGAAAATTGCAGCGCGACTCGATCGCGCCCTCAAAAATTTTTCGGAAACTTTTCCTTTATTCATTGCTGCTGTTCTAGGAACTTTTCTCCTGAGTAAACCTCTGACCGAGATCGAAACCGGTATGGCTCTTTATTTTTGGGGAAGAGTGGCTTACTTGCCTATCTATGCATTGGGTATTCCTGTCGTGCGAACTCTGTTGTGGGGTGTGAGTATGATAGGAATCGGCATGATCATCTGGAACGGCTTGACATGAACGTCTCGTCAGCTCCTGATTCTTGATGTGATTTAGATAGGTAACTTTTGTCGCTCCTGACATCACTTAACTGGTCGAGTATTCTAGGGCTTTTATGATTAAATTTAATCCAGGAGTTCTTCATGAAAAAGATTTTTCGTACTCATCCGACTTCGGATCGCATTTCACTCATACTCCTCCTTATTCGCCTGGTAGCCGGCGGGGCTATGATGCAGCACGGATGGGGCAAGATTCAGGCGCCATTTGCCTGGATGGGACCTGATGCGACCGTTCCCGCTTTTCTTCAAGCTCTCGCCGCCGTATCTGAGTTTGGCGGTGGTGTCGCTTGGATTTTGGGAGCTTTGACACCTCTCGCTTCGTTCGGTCTCGCGTGTACGATGGCCTTTGCCACCTACTTCCATGGTGTCGTCAAAGGCGATCCATGGGTTGGCCAGAGCAGCTTCGAACTAGCACTCCTCTATTTTGTGATTGCCTTGAGTTTCATCATTGCGGGCCCAGGAAAATATTCGGTGGATAAAAAGCTTTTCGGCTAAGGAGCGTCGTATCGTGAAAAAGCCTAATCTTTTAAATGCCGCCTTACTTTTGGCCTTTGCCAAAGCATCGAGCGGTCTCTATGCGGCTGAGCCTCGGTCGATCAATGTCACAGGCGTTGGCTCTGTCCCGGTCGTGCCGGATCAGGTTTCGCTCGTCGCAGGGATTGAGTTAACTGACAAAAGCGCATTGGCTGTGAAGACCAAAAGCGATGAGGTGATGCGCAAGCTTATCGCCATCGCTGCTCAGGAAAAGGTTGAGAGCCGGGATTTGCAGAGTGATCGCGTGATGATCGAAGTCGACCAGGTCGGCTCTTTCGATGAATCGATGAAGGCACCCGTGAGATATCGGGCTCGTCGCACGCTTCGCATTCGTCTGCGGGATATCTCTAAATACGAAGGCCTCGTAACTGCTCTCTTCAATGGCGGGGCAAACACCCTTTACGATATCAGCTTTCAAAGTTCGAAGATGGCCGAGCTTAAAAACGAAGCGCGTATCCGAGCGATGAAAGACGCGCGGGCGAACGCGGAAGTGTTTGCCAAAGAAGCTGGATTGAAACTAGGGAAACCTCTGACGATTCAAGAATCGGATCAGTCGTCCGCTCCCGCTCTTATGATGGTTCGCGCAATGAAGTCCGATGCATCTACGGTTGCCGTCGGAGAGATCGGTATTAACGCAACCGTGCAAGTCTCTTTCGAGTTCGAATAGCCTTCCCTTTTACCCTACGGTGCTGGGCACACAGATCTCTCGCTCTCACGAGAGTCTGTGGATCAGATGATTTGTGCTGCACGCTATTCATGCTAAACTCCATGAACCTCTATTGAGTGCAAACAACGGGAGATAGAATGCGACATCGTGTCAGCCTTGTGACTTCATTGATTTTAGTTTCCTCAGCGCTCGCTTCCTGCTCCAGCAAATCGGATAATCACTACACATTCACGTCCAAGACCATTACCGAGACTACCGATTCGAACGGGCTTACGGAGGCCGCTTACGATCCGACCGCTGGCACTACGCAGGACATCGTAGTCAATGCTCTGAATCTTCCCACGTCGAACGTAAAACTCTCTTTACCTCAGGGTACGTTGGCGGTTTCGACATCGATTTTTATTGAGCAGGGAACCCCGGTACTTTCTTCTGTCTCTGACGCTCTAGGAATCGCTGGTACAGTCACACCCCAGTCGGCATCGGTCGTCATACGATCAAGCGATAACACTATCATTCCGGCTTTACCGCTTAAAATCACAATGCCGCTTTCCTCCCCCGCTTTGAATCTGACAGATTCGAGTCTTCTCGTTGTTCTATACGTAGTTTGGACTGCCGATGGGATCAAGGCGGGTCTCATTGCGCCTGATCAAATTAAACTTGCCAACGGAACGGCTACCTTTTCGAGTTCATACTTCGGTCAGTTTCAGTTAGCAAACATCGCGGCTCTACCGACGACTACTGTCGTGGTTTCAAAGACCACGATTTTGCCGAAATCCGATGCCCTCAAACCGCAAGCCTTCTATCAAGCCGGTATGAAAGCCAATCAAGCCGGCTATTGGAAGAACGAGACCTGGACTGCTTTAACTAACGGCAATGCGGGTAACACCGAGGCTCATTCGATCACATTTAGTGCGTTAGATGATATGTACGTGGCTGGATTGATAAACGCGAATTACGAAGGCGGAACGCCCGGCTACTGGAAGAATGGGAGCTGGGTTGTCCTACCATTTCCAACAGGAAAGACTCGCTGTGGTTACTTGCATATTGCTGTTGGCAGTAATGGGGTTGTTCATCAAACCGGATACTGCAACGCGAATGAATTCGATGGAACGGTGACTTCGAGTACACCTTACGTTGCAGCATACTGGAAAGATGGTGTCGTCTCAGTCCTCCCCACTCTCGGTGAGAAATTCGACTTTGTCGTACCAGATTCGTTGAGTGTCGATAGCAATCAAAATGTTTTTGTTACGGCCTATCAGGCCGCGAGCGAGGACGCTGAGGAACACGCAGGTCTATGGAAAAATGGGGTATGGCGAGAGTTGACGACTGGCACAGACCTTAAGCCAAGTTCACTCACGAGGCCCTTCGTTACCATAACAGGGAAAGAGTATATCTTGGGTTACAATGAATCCAACTCGGGGATAACGTCCGGCTATTGGCTCGACAATGTCTGGGTTCCAAGCACAACAGGTATTACTGATATGTTCCTAAGCTCCGGCGATGATCTCTACTTCTCTGCCACGCAAGCCGATCAAATAGGGTATTTGAAAAATACCACTTTCACTGCAGTCACTCGTCCAACACTACCGAATGCAAACGATGGTTTCTATTTGGGAAGAATCGTGGCTTCGACGAGTGGTGACGTTTATTTGCAAGGTCATGCGGCCGATTTCGATCAAACGTTCAACACACTTTATGGCTATTTTAAAAATGGAACTTGGGTAGAGTTAGGTCGAAGTTCAGGCACAGTCTCAGATGGTCCACTGGGCGTGACGATTCACTAGAGTCTAAAGTTTAAAGGTGTGAGGCCACTCACACCTATTTTTTCGGCTTCGCGGCTTTCAATTTAACCTTTGCCTCATTAAATTTTGCAGCTTCCTTAAACAAGGCTTTCAGAGCCTTATCATTGATCGCCTCGCCCTCTTTGATATCAATAGCCCGCCGGGTGTTCCCCTCAAGACTCGCATTAAATAATTTACTCGGATCAGACAGCGACGCCCCATGGACGAAGGTGAGTTTCACCGTGGCCTTGTAGGTTTCACCTGTGCAAATGAGTCCGTTGTGCGACCAAGTCGGAACCCCTCTCCACTTCAACTCCTCAACAGCATCAGGTAGCGCTTTCGTCATCAGGTCTCTAACCTTCTCGAGTGTATCCACCCGCCAGTCGTCTGCCATATATCACTCACTTTCCACTCAAGAATTTGAACCAACTATTGAACGGGTTTTAGCGGTCCCTCGGTATCGTCATGCGCAAGACTCAGATCAAGGCCATCAAGAACCAAGACGGCGCTGATCGAAGAAAAGCGTTTGGGATCTTGTTTCCAAGCCCAAACCTGTTTCCCTTTTGCATTGTATTCGACTAGCTGATGGCCTTTGCGGCCTGAAGTAATATTCTTTCCCTGCCAGTTCGCGAGGACATAATGTCCGTTGGCAAGGATTTGAAAGAAACCGGCCTGAAAGGGATCGATCGGTGTTTTGCCTTCCTGGTTTTCCAGCGTAATAGTCTCTTTCAACTTTCCATCTTTGCCGAGTATCAAAAGCTTTCGATCGCGTCCGCTCGTGACCGCCGTATCCCCATTCTGCATGCGCACACCCATGTGAGCGGGCCCTGTGCCCACAAGAAAACGCTGAACCTCGAACCCATGCTCGTCCATTTCAAGCAGGACATGGTCGGACTGATTGTCGATCGTGCTGCCCATGAGGAACGTGTTGTCGAAGGTTCGCCGAATCACACGGCTGTTCTTCGCCTTCGGAAACTTCTTCGTCTTCACATCCAAAACGGTTTGAGAAGGATCAACTTCGATAATGACCAGACCTTCATTGCCCTTGAGGTTTTCGCCCGCTATAAGCGTGTTCCCATTTTTTAACCTTTGAACCGACCGCACAAATCCAAAACTCGTATAGGCTTGAGCGATGCGTCCTTGCTCGATATCTATTTCGTAGTAACCTCCCAGTCCGTCCGTGGTGGGCACGAGCACTTTCCCACCGCCTCCGAGCTGCATATCCCAAATACTCGCGCCGACCGGAATATCCCAATCTTTTGAGGGGTCATCCAGATTCACATAAGCTATTTTTTGCAGACCATCATCGGCCACCAAAAATCGCCTGGGATGACAGTCCAACTTTTCTTCCGGGCAAGGATCATCGCTATCGGCAGCGACAGCAGGCTCTAAGGCCTTTTCTTTTTTTCGTATGCTGTCGAAGTAGGGCTGCGTCGACGGTGCTGTTTTGCAGGAAAGCACGAGTAAGCTTACAATCAAAGCCATTAAAGAGTGTCTAGTCATCGTTTAGTTTCCTTCCGGCTCACGCGATGAGAGCGATACAGGAACGTTTGCAGCTTTCCCCAAATTCTCTAAAACCCTGGTTTTTTCTAGACAATTTTTAAGGAATGACGAGTCGGTCTTCGCTCGCGCACAGGTCGTACTTAAAACCGTTTCAATGGCCGACAGGGTATCGTTGATATGGGTCGAAGCAGTGTTCACAGTCGTTTGGTCGGTTTCGCTCAATTTAAATTCTTTGAGTATCTTGATGCGATTCTCGGAAATCTTTAGACTCACTTTAAGTCGCTCGAGGCCATCAAGGGCTTTGGCAAGTTCGCTCTCAGGTGTAGTTGAAGCCATGACATTCACCTGCACGCTCTTCTTGGATTGCGGGTCATAAATCTTGAGCGAACGATAGTCTTCCAATACCACATCGATAATTGCCGGGCCGAGATTGGGATCGTCGCTAAGCCGCATATCATCGAGCTGCTGCGCAAAGTCTTTCGAACCATATTCAAGCAAGCGATCAATTGCATCAGCACACAGCTCAGGCTCATCACCTGCGCAGCTGCCTTGATAAATCTGTTTTTTAAGGGCCTGGAGTTTACTTGGATCGCCACCGATCTGAAAAGCCTCAATGGATATCCGAACGTCTTTCATGATATCTCTGAACTCCTTCGTCCAGGTTTTCGACTTTTTGATCAACCCCCAAAAAGCGGAAAGGGTGATTTTAACACTTATCGTTTCCTTGGTTTCTTTACTCGCGAAGGTATACTTCACACCCAGGTAGAGTTGTCCACCGAGCTTGACCTGCTCGACAAATTGATCGCCGCACAGCTCGCGAAAGAAGAGGAGATCGTTTTTGTTGTAGGCGTAGGATCCATTCGTATTGAATCGCCTTCCACTTAGGACAGCCGATTTCCCTAATAGACTGAAGTTATAAATGAAAGATGTAGAATCTTCCGTCGCTGCCATAGCTATGGCCAAATTTCCTTGAACCTTAGCACTCACTAGCCCAAACAAACTCGCCTTGCCGTAGACTCCGGCCCCGGTCTCGTTAAGAATTTGATCATAGGTGTAGTCGCGCATAAAGGTAAGATCGGAGGCATGCGCCCCGCGATACTGGAAGTCGCCATCGAGACAAGGAGCCAACTTCCGGCGATATTCGCTATCCCAACCATTCGCGAGCCCGCGAGAGGATGGGTCAAGCACAAGTTCTCCGCTCGGATCGGGAGCTTTCTGCTTAGCCTCTCCCTCAACGTCGGCATTTCCCTTATCAGAAGCTTGCGTGTTCGACGTGCGGCAGGAAAAAGACGCGAGACATAAAACGAGAAGGATGAAATGAGAGCATTTGATGGAGTTTTTCAAGAGCTTCATTCCATCCTCGGCGAGTGGATTATTTACTAATAGTCAGTGAGCGAATTGAGTTGTCCGAAGCTTGGCCACTCATCGCATTGCCCGATTCCTCAATTTTACCAAAGATCGTTGAGGCGACATCAGCTTCATTGTAGAAGCGCAAGATACAACCATCGACCTTCCAGGTTTTTTCTGTATCGCTTGCATAACCCTCTAATTTTCCGTCGGGATTAAATCGTACAGTTCCTAACGCCTTATTCGCATCGCCTTTGAGCACCCAAGAGCTATTGTCCATATCGGATTTGACAAGACAGATTCCAAGCGAGAGTTGGCGTTCGTCATAGACCTTCATTTGAGTACTCTTATAGTTCGCATAAGATTCAACACATTTGCTCGGTTTAGTCATACAATTCTCACCAACGATTGCTAGCGCCTTTTTATTTTCTTCGGTCGCCTTATTGATTTCACTTATGCGTAGCCGCTTGATATCGCTTAAGGTGGAGTCGCGAAAAAGGTTGGCAGCCCGCTCAGAATCCATCAGTTGAACTTGAAACTCATCATAGACTTGGCTTCTGGTCCTCTCGATTTCCGCATTGACTAAAGGAACGTCAACGTCGGGGACCAAGCGAGCGCCACCGACCTTTACGTCCGAATACTTAGACGTAATGAAGTTGACCTCGGCCCAGCCTTTGGCATCACCCGGATTTTTCGGAGGAAGCTTTTCCCCGGGCTTTAAAGCAGCTTCGGCCTCGAGACGCTGCTCATACTGAATCTGTGGATCTGGAGTGCTTTTGAGCCCAACTCGGAAGTCGTCGGATGCGTACTTAACGATAGCCTGCAACGCAGGCAGACAGGTTTTCTCATAATCGACGAGGCTACAGGAGATCAATAGACCCGAACCTAAAATCTTACTCAACTCTTCCGGGTTACCTCCGACTTGACGAGCGGAGATCGTCACGCGGCCGGTCTTTTTCACTTTGTCGGAGAGATGCGAGATATTTCCTCCGATTTCGCCGACTCCTAGTAGGCTGACGCTAGCATTACCTTTGAATTCTATCTTGTCTTGAGCGCTCGCAAAATCAAACTTAGCCACGACGAAGATCTGAGCCCCGTAAACGATCGCACTGAAAAATTCGTTACCGCACGTTTCCCGGACCGTATCCCTCGCCCTATCCTCAACCAATTCTTTTTTGCCATCTTCGGTAAGTTTGGGATCAGACAGAAGCAGTTTTTTCAAACTGACTTTGTTGACTAGCGAGATAGAGGAGCTGAACTCGGTGGTCGCATTCTTACTTGCAAACTCAGCCGCGCCTCCGACTTCAAATCCGTAGACTGTCGCTCCGACCTTAGCACCACCACCGTAGCTCTTCATGATGTCGTTGAAACTTAGATCTTGGCCGTAGACGATACTCGCTTCATTTTCGCCTCGCCACACCGGAGTTCCCGTCACACACTGGCTCTTCATCACCTGGGTTTCGCTGTCAAAGCCGACTCCGAGATCAGAAGGAAGATGGACCGCTGATCCGCTGACCTCACTTTCGAGGCCTGACTTGTGTTCGTGCTTACACGATGAAGACAGGGCTAGCATCATGAGAGGAAGAGCGAGATGTTTTGAATGCAGACTTAGCTTCATGTCGAATCCATTCTATGACTTAAGTGAATGATCATCTGAGACAAGGAGTCTAAAAGGCTTTCACATTCCGCAGCCAGCGGTTGGCAAAGCTTCTTCATTTTCCTTGTAACAAACAGGGAAAGTGAAAATATTTCGTCCAACGCTAGCGTTGAAAGTTCGGCCCGTTTCGCAAAAGCTGTTGGAATAGATGAAGGAACTCCCCATGTACAGTTCGATTAATACTGTGTAGTCCTTAAAAGGTTCGAGATCGATCGGTGTCCCCAATTTATAATCTTGGATCACGACATCGGATTTGCCTTTGGTCTGGACAATCACGCAGCTGCGATTGTATTGCGCAACCTCGCTCGACAGATTGAGCCTAGCAATCAATAGAACGTCTTTTGTGAAAAGGTCATCGGCTTCGATTTCAGTATTCGACGTGTCAACGATGGGTTTGCCGGAGGAATTCAAAGTCGGTGCAGGCTTAACCTTTTTCCCGTGTTCCGCAATCGACTCGCGGACTCCAGGCGTGGTTCTATAACTCTTGCAAGACAAGGTAAGCGCGAGCAACAGGATCGCAGACCACGAGTATAGGCAATGATTCATAACTCATCCAGAATTTGGGATTGAGTCAGGTTATCACATTATACTTTTGTCGTCTAACTAGGTATATTTGACGTATTTTATCTTACTGATTTTGTGCAGACTCGAGCCACTGGAGAAACTGTGGCGAAGGCAGGGCGCCTGATACGCGTTGGATCTCTTTACCCCCCTTAAACACGATAAGAGTAGGAATTCCCCTCACGCCATACATCGCGCCTGCCTGAGGGTCCGCCTCGGTATTCACCTTGGCAAAAATAAAACTATCGTGAAGCTTTTGAGAGGCCGATTGAAAGCTCGGGGCAAAAGACAAACAAGGCCCACACCAAGGGGCCCAGAAATCCACAACGATAGCCTGGTCGGAAGCGCTGATCAGATTCGGGAGCGACTTTGAGTTCTGATCAATCAAATGATCGTGAGCCGGAAGCGCGGTTTTACAGCTCCCGCATTTCGGACCCTGATTAATTTTCTCTTTCGGAACTCGGTTCACAGATCCGCATTGATTACATGCAACCCAAGTCTTTTCCAACGCAAACTCCTCCGAATCAATGACCCTGTGTCCCGTCCCAGCCACCACCTAGCGCACGATAAAGCGCGATATCGTTCGATAGGCGAAGTTCGTGAAGCTTCAAGTAAGTCAGGTCAGAATCGAACTGACTCCGCTGAGCATCAAGATACTCTAGATAGCCTGCCACACCACGATCATAACGACTCTTAGCGAGACGAGCGCGTTCGGCATCGGCATCACGCACCGACTTTTGGGCAGCGACTTGCTCATCGATCAGCTGATGACCCACTAGAGCATCACGCACTTCGCGAAATGCATTTTGAATGGCTTGCTCATACTGAAGGACAGCTACATTCTTGCGAACGTTTGCAGCATCAAGGTTTGCGATATTCCGTCCGCCGTAGAAGATAGGAATGTTAATGGTCGGGATAAAGCTCCAGGTCTCGGTCGAGCCCTTAAAGAGATCATCGAGATCAGTGCTGGTCGAGCCTATGTGCGAGGTAAGACTAATACTGGGAAAGAAGGCCGCGCGTGCCGCACCGATATTGGCGTTCTCCGCTTTCAAAGCAAATTCAGCCGAAAGGATATCGGGTCGTCGCGCGAGGAGTTCTGAGGGCACTCCGGACTGCAGATCCGGAAAGCGAATCGTATCGACTAAGAGAGTGCTCTCTTCCGGCGTGAAATCGAAACGTCCGGCAAGGATTCTAAGATTGTTGCGGTTGATTTCTCGTTGCCGGCGGACCTCTGCGACACTGGCTCGCGAGGTGCCGACGAGCATTTCAGAAGTCTTGAGTTCGAGCGCATTCGAGATGCCCTTCTCAAACCGACTCTTGTCGATTTTAAGCGTGTCTTCACGAGAGGACAAGGTCTCAAGAGCAAGCTTTTCCTGCTGGCCCAGCGAGATTTCTGCGATGTAGGCGCTAGCCGCCTGAGCCACCAGACTAATGAGAACCGATCGATGGGCAACCTCGGTGCCGAGGTAGCGGTTAAGCGCAGCATCCGAAAGGCTCTTTACGCGCCCAAAGAAGTCGAGTTCAAAGGCCATGAGTTGAACGCGTGCATCGTAAATCGAACTCGTAACAGGAGCCCCTGCGAAATAGTCGAACTGCTTGCCTCTCGTCAGACTTCCGTTCGCGCCAAGCGAAGGCAGTTGCTCGGATCGCTGAATGCGATAGAGCGCTCTCAGCTCTTCCACGCGAAGCGCGGCGATCTTAAGCTCTTTGTTATTCTCGAGGACCGCATCAATGAATCTTTGCATGCCTGGATCGGTAAAATGCTGTTTCCAGTTTTTCAGATCTTCGTCATTGGTGCGCGGACCGTCCCCTGCAAGGGCGACAGGACTAGCCGGCGTGGAATAATTTGAAGGAACAGGAGCATCGAGTCTTTCGTATTTAGGCGCCATCGAGCAGGCCTGCAAAAGGACGAAAGCTAGGAGCCATGGTTTCATCGTGAAGCCTCTTCACCTTGAGTAGGATCGTTGTCTTTGTCCATGTGTTTTCCACTAGCCAAGTGAACCTCTAGATAGCGCATGACAAGAACGAAGAACATGGGAACAAGAAAGATCGCAAGAACGGTAGCGAAGATGATACCACCCAAAACACCGGTACCAATCGCCGTCTGCGCGCCGGAGCCCGCACCGCTCGAAAGCACGAGAGGAATGACGCCGACGCCAAAGGCGAGAGAAGTCATGATGATCGGTCGCAATCGAAGTTTGGCCGCTTCAATCGTCGCCGCGTAAAGTTCTTTCCCCTCTTCATGGAGATCCTTGGCAACTTCGACGATAAGGATCGCATTTTTCGCGGAAAGTCCGATCGTGGCGATCAAGCCCACGCGAAAGTAAATATCATTGGGCAGGCCGCGAACCGTGACTCCAAACACAGCCCCGAGGATACCGAGAGGCACCACAAGCAAGACGGCGATCGGGATCGTCCAACTCTCATAAAGAGCAGCCAATGCTAAAAAGACGATAAGCAAGGACAGAGCATATAGAATGGGGGCCTGACGGCTCGATTCCAATTCTTCAGCCGACTGAGCCGCCCATTCAAAACCAATGCCTGTCGGCAGCTTCTTCACGATCGCTTCCATCGCCGACATCGCATCTCCCGAGCTTTTGCCCGGAGGCGGGCTGCCGCTGATCGACATCGAAGGAAATCCATTGAATCGAGAGAGCTGAGGAGGACCAACGGTCCACTTCATCGTCACAAATGAAGACAAAGGCACCATCTCACCCGAAGCGCCACGTACGTAGAGTTTGCCAACGTCTTGCACAGCCAGACGATTTACCCCTTCGGCTTGAACGATAATTTTTCGAACCTGGCTGTTGAGCACAAAGTCGCCGATATAATCCGACCCGAACATAATACCCAGAGTCGCATTGATTTCAGCTACGGAAACACCCATAGCCTCAGCTTTTTCCCGATCGAGTTTGAGTTCCAACTCCGCGGTATCCGGAACGCCTGAGAAGTAGGCAAAACCAATATTCTTATCCTGGTTCGCCATGCCCAAAAGCTGGTTTCGAGCCTCAGAAAACTTCTGCGTGCCGATGTTAGCTCGATCCTGAAGCCTAAAGTCAAAGCCGGTGGAATTGCCAAGACCCGGCAGTGGCGGTTGATTCAACACGAAAACGCTGAAATCATCACGACCAGCAAACATTTTCGAGGTCCGCTCGATAATGCCGTAAACCGAATGATCGGAGTCCTTTCTCTCGTCCCAGTGCTTGAGCTTGGTGAACATGATACCGGTGTTTGTACCCGCCCCGAAGAAACTCCAGCCACCGACAACGTAGACGTAACGGATCGGTTCTTTCTCAAGTAGATGCTTTTGAACCTCACCAAGACTCTTCATAGTCTCAGCCAAAGGCGAACCCTGAGGTTTGTTGATCATGACCATGAAACTTCCTTGATCCTCTTCAGGAATAAAGGAAGACGGCAGTCTCAAAAACAACAGGACCGTGATAACAGCGATGAGACCGTAGGCGATAGCCCAACGCAATGGTTTGTGGACGATGAGATCGATGCGATGAGTGTAGTGATGCGTGATCGAATCGAAAGTTCGGTTGAACCAACCGAAAAAACCTGTCTTGTGATGATGCTCTTCATCCACGGGTTTTAGAAGCGTCGCACACAAGGCGGGAGTCAGGGTCAAAGCCAGGAAAGCCGAGAACGCGATCGAAATCGTCAGGGTCATCGAGAATTGGCGGTAAACGTTACCGACGACTCCACCGAAAAACGCCATCGGGATAAACACCGCAATAAGAACGACAGTGATACCGATAATCGCGCCACTGATCTGCGACATCGCTTTGATCGTCGCTTGGTACGGCGAGAGTTTTTCCTCCCGCATAATCCGTTCCACGTTCTCCACGACGACGATCGCATCATCGACGAGAATACCGATCGCTAGAACCATACCGAACATAGTCAAGACGTTGATGGAATAGCCAAGAGCGAGCAAAGCCGCCAAGGTTCCAAGCAGGGCGACGGGAACGACCAATGCCGGGATAATCGTCGCGCGAAAGTTCTGCATGAACAGATACATCACGATAAATACGAGTACGATCGCTTCGATAAGCGTATGCACCACGCCCTCGACCGATATGCGAACAAACTCAGAACTATCGACCGGAACCTCGTAGATCACGCCTTTGGGAAATAATTTCTTCGACTCTTCCAAAGACGCGCGAACGAGATCCGTCGTATCGAGAATGTTTGACCCAGGCGCAAGCTTGATAGCGAGTCCAGAAGCGGGTTTCCCGTTCAATTTAGAGGCTGTAGAAGTTTCCGCTGCCCCAAGTTCAACGCGAGCCACATCTTTAATACGAATCGACGAGCCATCAGGATTGGCTCGGAGAGGAATGGATTCAAAACTTTCGGGAGTGGTGTATGGCGATTCCGAAGCGATGTTCGCACTGATCGGGGCAGTATCGGGCACTTCTTGCGATCCGATGGCTCCAACGATAACGCGGGCACTGTAGATACGCAGAACGCTTGATAGATCGTTCGCGGTAAGTCCGGCCGCAGCTAACTTAGCTGGATCGGGCCAAATACGAATGGCACTTTCGGTTCCGAACATCTGCACTTTACCTACGCCCGGGACACGGCGAAGAGATTGAAGGAGCGTCGACGAGGACAATTCACCGAGCTGGACTTCATTCCAGCTCCCATCCTCACTCGTCAATGCGATGATCATCGCAAAATTGCTCGATGCTTTCTCAATGATAATACCGTTTCGCCGAACCTGTTCCGGTAGACGTGCTTCCACCGCCTTCAAACGGTTTTGCACTTCGACACCGGCAATATTCACATCGGTGCCTTGTTCAAAGACGACCGAGATTTGAGCCATGTTTGCACTGCTGCTGGCACTGGTGTAAGCCAGTCCAGGCGCGCCGTTCATCTCTCTTTCGATCAGCGTTGTGACCGCTTCTTCCACAGCTTTGGCCGATGCACCAGGATAGGTCGCTGTGATCTCCACCGTGGGGGGCGCGATCTCAGGATACTGCTCGAGTGGAATAGCTTTCAGAGAAATAAGTCCAGCGAGGACGATACCGAGCGAGACGACCCAGGCAAAGATGGGTCTGTCGATAAAATATTTGGAAATCACGGCTTAACCCTCTTTTTTCGCTGCAGGCGCTTCGGTTTTGGCAGGTTCGGTCGCGGCTTTATCCATAGGCTTAACAACCATTCCGGGCTGCAGCATTCCTGGATTGCTCAAGATCACTTTCTCACCACCATTTAGACCTTCGGTTACGACCCAGTGCGTTCCGCGTAGTTCTGTGGCTTTGACCACCACTGCCGCGACCTTCTGCTCGGCGTTGACAACCATGACAGTCGCAGCCTCAGGTCCGCGAACCAGAGCATCCCGAGGAATAAGCACCGCATCGTTATTCACCGCACGAACGAGCTTTACGTTTACAAAGGCACCCGAAAGGAGTTCTCCGTCCTTATTCGGAAACAATGCGCGCATCGAAACCGTATCGGTTTTAGGATCGACAGATAGATCGCTGAAGAGGAGTTTGCCGGCCTGCGGATAGGGGTTGCCGTCGGCCATGATAATCTGCACTTTCACCGCGTCTTCAGGAATGTTTTGCAAATCACCCTTTTTACTCGCTTTTCGTAGAGCGATCACTTCGCTTGCCGGTTGCGCAAAGTTCACGTAAATCGGATCGGTTTGTTCAACAATAGTCAATGGAGTCGGAGAATCCAAACCGACCAAAGCGCCTTCGGTGACCATCGCGCGACGTGCTCGTCCTGCGATAGGAGAGGTAACGTTTGCGTATTGAAGATTGAGATTTGCGTTTTTACGACCCGCTTCCGCTGATAAAAGAGCGGCTTTCGCTTGAGCCTCCTCGGCGACGGCGGAGGCATATTCGAGTTCGCTCACGGCCTTCTCGTCTTTGAGATCAGAGTAGCGATTGAGCTTATCCTTGGCCACAATATGAGCGGCCTTCGCACTTGCAACCTGACCCTCGGTGATATCGTAGGCAGCCTTAAGAGGAGCGGGATCTATTTTGAATAAAGGTGTCCCCTCTTTAACAATCTGGCCTTCTTGATAGAGCCGTTTTGTAACGATACCGGCTGCACGAGCCCGCACTTCGGCTTGGCGGTAGGCCTCAAGGCGGCCAGGAAGTTCAGTGACCACTGGCTCCGATGACTTAGCCACGACCATCACTGTAACGGCAGGTGGCTCGGGCGGTGCGGCCTCTTTCTTCTTTTCACAAGCGCTGAGAAAGGTTCCAAAGAGAGCGAGTAATAATATCTTGTTAGCCATGAGTTTTGGTCTCGTAAGAGCAGTGAGAGCAGTTAAAAGTTCGGCAGTTGCCTGGCCTTGGATCAAAGATTAGATGTTCGACGAGTCTGAACATACCTAGGTCGAAACACATACACAAGACCGATTGATTAGCCGCCTAACGATCTTGTAGCTCCCCCTATCCAGTCGGGGTCTGTACTTTTAGACGTAATCGAATCGGTCCTTTCACAGTATCTAAGTCAATCGCTTTACCTTTTTGCGTGGCCTCGATTTTATTATCGGCAATGAGCACCTTCGCGGCCTCTCTCACTGTATCCATTTTTAACTTATTTTTCTTTTCTTCAGCGGGCAGGACCTCGGAGGGACAGATCGTTTTTTCCGGTCCACGTTTGGCTAAAAGCTGCATAATCTTCTGCGCGTAATTCACCTAGCCCTCCGAGACTTTCATTTACTTAAACATTCCCTTTTTAGCTTCGGCCTTCAATATAGCCTTATTCCCTGCATCGACCGTGACTTCATGGGTGGTGTTATCCGTCGCCACAACCTTGACTTCATAAACCAAAAAGCCTTTTTCCGAATCCAGCTCGGCATCAACAGCTTTACCTGGAACCTTCACCAGAGCTGCGTCAACAGCCTCCTGAAGAGTGACAGTCGCAAGAGAGGCGTAGTCTTTGGACTTTTTGTCTTTTGTTGAAATCGTTCCAGCCGGTGCCTGAGCAAAAGCTACACTTGAAAGTAGAGTCGCTGCAAAAATTGTTGATAAAGTTTTCATATACAAATCCTTCCAGAAAAAAATTTTGCCTCGTTAAACCTTAAGAACGGGAAGATGAGAATTTCAAAAGTTCACCCATCACTACAGCTATGCCAAATATTTTTAAACTCCTTGTCGAATGTGGATCGATTGTTGCTTACTCCCCCATCGCACAACACTCTCAATAGGGGAATTTTAAGTGACACCAATCGAAGCTCAAGTAACCGCCCGCAATGAAGTCTCCGTGAAACGCATCTCGTGGCCTGCGATTTTCGCAGGCGCCGTTGTTGTTCTTGTCGTTCAACTTGCCCTCAGTCTATTAGGAATCGGCATAGGCGCAAGTACCATCGATCCTTTAGCTCAACAAAATCCACTCAGTGGAATGGGCACCGGCAGCGGTATCTGGTTAGTCGTATCGACTTTGATCGCACTCTTTGCCGGCGGTTGGATCGCAGGGCGCGTCTCGGGCATGCATAACAAAGTCGAAGGTTCAATCCACGGGTTTTTAACTTGGGGTCTCGCAACTCTAGTCACGACCTACCTACTTGCAACAGCGATGGGCGGCATGGTTCGCGGCGCAGGCAATATGCTCGGCAGCGCTGCTTCTCTCGTTGGACAAGGCATTAAAACCGCTGCCCCAGCAATTGGCGATGCGGTATCCGGCCAGCTCTCGGCGCAAGGAATCGATTTGAATTCCATCACTGCGGAAGCCAAGACTTTACTTAGCCAAACAGCCAAACCGGAACTTCAACCAAGCGCTATCGAAAACCAAGCTGATCGTGCACAGGCTCAAGTCGAGGGCGGAGTTTCGCAAGCCGCGAAGAATCCACAAAATGCCGAAGCCGAACTCACACAGATTTGGAATCGCGTGATTCAAAACGGCAAGTCGACTTTAGAAGCGGCTGACAAAGAAGCTCTCGTCAATGTTTTGGTCGCTCGTTCAAGCATGTCACCCGAAGAAGCGACGACGGTTGTGAATCGTTGGGAATCAACCTATGCCGCTGCTAAAGTAAAATTTGATCAAACGAAAGTACAGGCTGAGCAAAAGGCTCGCGAAGCCGGTGACAAAGCCGCAGAAAACATTAGCAAAGGCGCTATCTGGAGTTTCATCGCTCTCGTCCTCGGCGGACTCGCAGCCGCTTTTGGTGGTCTCTTCGGTGCGATTCGCGCACCTTACTCACTTCCTGTTTTAAGCGAATCGAACTATCGCCGCCCTATTATCCAGCACTAAGCCCTCATTCAAGTTCCTTCTGAGAGACTGTCGATTTCATTAACTGTCTTCGATCTCCTCCAGAACGACCGCCGATCCTCACCAGGGTCGGCGGTTTTTGCCTATCAGGGCAAGCCAACGTATTGAGGTACATCGTAATATTTATAACCTCTGCAACAGGGTGACTGCACAGAGAACCAGCCGGTCAACATCGATGCTGCATAAAGAATAGTGTGAGTATGTCGATAGCTTAATGTCTGCAACTAAACAGGAATACCTCATGAAAATCACCCAGCTTTCGACCGTTTTGATCTCAGCTCTCCTTGTCAGTGAAATCGCACATGCAGGTGTTGAGTTGGAGCTAGGCGCAGGACAATCGACGAAAAAGATTGAAGGCGATGAAGGTGAGGAAGACAGCAGTGTTCACTCGCTCGATATGAACCTCTATGTCGGCTATCGTATAAAGAATTTCATCTCGCTCGGCCTGATCGCAACTCAAAAGAACTACGATATGAAGAAAGCCGCTGAAAGCTTAAAGGGCGCAGCGGAATCGTTCTATGGCGATCAAGATGTATTTAGTTCCGGTCCAGCCAGCGAAGATTCGGGAGATGCTACTGGCTCTTCCAAAGGTTTGGTTTTCGGTCCGCAAATAACTGTCGCTTATCCAGGCAAATTCCTTCAGCCCTACTTTCGCATCGCTTATCAAATGGGAACATTGAAAAACCTGAGTGAGTACAAAAGCTCGTCCAACTACATGGGAACACCAGTCAGCTTTGGAATGAAAGTCGAGACTGAGCAGAAAACAGAATTTACTCAGATCGGGGTAGGTCTTCGCGTGCCTGTCAGTTCTTTCTATTTTTATGTCGATGCCGCCGTAGAATCCATGCACTACAAGATCGATTCAGCCACTCTCGTTCAAGATATTTCGATTGATGAGCAAGCGTATCGTGACGAGCAAAAGATTGATGCGGATACCGATGACACTGCCGGCGGTTCCGTGCTGAAAATCGGTTTAGGTTACTCGTTCTAAAACACCCAGGAAAATAAGACGAGTGAAACCAGCTTCACTCGTCTCCTTAAAAACGGATTCTTTTCTAGTTCGACAACGGATAATCGAACTGAGGGAATATCTGCGATTCAAACACCGCTTGCATAGCACCCGACTTCGTGACAAGCGCCTCACTGTAAGCTTCTCTCATATCAATGCGATAATTCGACCCTCTCTCCTCAATCGTATCGATCCACTCGGTGTGAAGTGTGAGAGCCATATCAAGATCGCTGTGATGCAGCTTACAAATCGGACCGGCCTCCAGGTTTCGACCATCGAATATCCAAAGCTCATCTCCGGTTTTGCCGCTCGCTTTTTCGTCCGATGCGATCGTGCAAAGGATATAGCCATCGGTTTGCGACTGAGCGTCGGTTCGTGGCATAAAGATAGGCGATGAAGGAAAAACACCCGCCGGGAACGAATACGCCTTATCAATCGTCATAGAAGCACAATCATAACGGAACAAAGCAGGCGCGACGCCTTCCCATGGAATTTGATCGACAGGAACTTGGCGGTATTTGTAGCGATCATAAACCGTATACATACGTTTAACCGCTAACTCCGGTGTGAAGCCAAACGATATCCAGAAGATCGCCTCATGACGTTCGAGAGGCGCCTTCTGACGACGAACGGCTGCAAGAGCTGTCTGCCAGCTATAAAGTGGGTGCGAGGTCAACTGAATTTCAGCCGAAGGCTTGCTCTGAGTCATATCGATCCGAATCCGGCCGCAATCCCCGCGATCCAAAGGTGCTGGTATCATACCGAAGTGATCGGGATTAATCGGTTGGTTGCTGTGCGCAAGTCGATCGCCGTCTTGCAAACATTCCGAGAAGTCAGTCGCTGGACTCGTGGCTCCATAAAGTGTGATGATCCCGTCACTGTCATCAAAGTCAGCGAAGATATGCTCCCACTCTTTCTCGAGGACAACTTTCTTCGCTCGAACGGCTGCGCCGCTGCCATCGAGTGCCGATCGCGCAACGATCCAAACCGGAGTGTCGACTTCTTGCGAACGAACTTTAGGAAATCCAAGTATCGACTCCGCTTCAAAACTAAATGGTGTGTCAAAAATCAGAACGTAATGCCTGCTCACGCACAGGGTATGCACGGCTTGTTTGATTACAACAGTTTTCCCCTTCTCGTCAGTGAGAGGATGTTTTTGCAAAAGTCCTTCGCCATCCCAAAGTACGATATCAGTGAAGGCCTTGCCGATAGGAAGACCCGCGATATTAATTTGGCCGCCAAAGTTCACGCTGATAAAGGTTTTCGTCTCGTTGTCGTAAAACGGGTGAGCGGTCGCGCGTATCATAGGAAACACAGGATTGCCCTGAAACGCGGCCAGAGTCTTCGGCAGGCCCTGGGACCATTCCGAACGTGCGCCCACCGGGGTGATGATGCTGAGGCTCTTCAGATCGACTTCATAGGGTTCACCGGCATCGTAGGAAAGGATGAGGCGGCTGTTCTCCATGGCTACGGCAGCTGTATTGCAGTTGTTGAGGATGCCGAGGGTTTTGCTCATGTAGGCCACGCCCTTGCTTTCAAATCGATGCTCTGTACTCTCAAAGAGTTCCTGCGCGATCACCGAAGGGGTGCGGATCATTTTACGTTTGGCACGCGCGCGGCCGTTCTCAAAGTCGATGCGAAGCAAACTCCCGGCACCGGAAATAAGATTTGTGCGCTGAGGCGTGTCGAGCGATTCGACGATAAAAGCGTGGCCCTGAATGTCACGCGGAATCGATCCTGATAAAACTTCAAGCGGTCCTTCGAATTCTGTGCGCCCACCAAAACACACCGACTTTGGAAAACCTTTACGAGATAGGACGCCCTGTCCGCGTGCAATCGAAGCAGGTAGAAGATAGAACGATACGCCGGCCCACGCCGAAGTCCTTAAAAAGTCGCGACGATTATTCATGAGAATCTCCCCAGCAAATCCCCTTGGACTTGCAGAATTTCCACCATAATTGGCATATGAAATTTTTAAATGTAAAAACTAAAGGGAGATTACTTGGCTAACTC
>JAZKGL010000276.1:0-2684 GCA_040385935.1 Bdellovibrionota bacterium | reverse complement strand
AATTAGACGCTGTTAAAGAGCTCGCTGAGCCTGGAGATGCCGATGGCTTCTTCAGAGATCTCGTCGAGCTCTTTTTTACTCGTGTTCCCATTCTCATCGGTGAGATGCAGCAGGCCCACAAAGGGGGAGACCCCGTCGGTGTTTCCAAGTGCGCTCATACTCTCAAAGGCACAGCCGGAAATCTCGGCGCTATGCGCGTGATGAAGCTCGCTGAAACAATAGAGACCAGCGGTCGCTCAGGCGATCTCAATTCCATCAGCCAACTCCTTAATGAAATTGAAGCGGCTTTCTCCCTCTCACGGGCCGAACTCGAAAATAACATGGACGTTCCCATGTGATTTTTGAAACCTTAGGGTTCACCTTCTCTTCCTTTTCTAGCAAGATACGCAAGGCTAGAGGGGGATAGTTTATGAAGACCTACGACCTATTTTTACCAAAGACCTGGAAAGTTCCTATCATCGTCTCCACACCTCACGTGGGTACTGAACTCCCTATTGAAATGAAAGTCCTGCTCAATCCATTGGCCGCCCATCTTCCCGACACCGATTGGTTCGTGGATCAACTCTACGACTTTGCCGGAAGTCTCGGCGTGCCGCTGCTTAGAGCGCGTTGTTCGCGTTATGTCATCGACCTGAACAGGCCTGTGGCGGGAGCCTCGCTTTACAGCGATAATCGCCGTCAAACAGAAGTCATTCCATCGACGACTTTTGAAGGTATTCCTCTTTACCAAGGGGATTATCGAATCGACGAAGCGGAGTTTCATCGCCGAGTTGAGCTGTATTATAAGCCTTATTACGAAGAGCTAAAATCTCTGATAAGTGCCGCGTTAAATCAGTTCGGCAAAGTTTTGCTCTGGGACGGTCATTCGATTACGCGCGTAGTGAAGTCCATTCAGAGCGAGCCATTCCCGGATTTGATGCTCGGTGATCGGGATGGACATACTTCGCACCCTCGGTTAGTTGAGATTGCTCAGCGTGAGTTATCGAATTCAAGCTATTCAGTGGCCTATAATGCGCCTTTTAAAGGCGGGCAAATCACCCGGTTTCATGGTCACTCGGCGCCTGGTGTGTTTGCGATGCAGCTTGAGATGTCGCAGGATATTTATATGACGGATGGTCTACTCGATCAAAATAAGGTGGCTCAGCTTAAACCCGTTTTGCAAAGAACGCTCGAGGCTCTTGCCGAAGGAATGCTTGTGTTATGAGCTGGATTAAATTTACCTCGGCTTATGTGGGCGGGAGCTGGAAGTCGCCTTTTTTTGTTCAGTTGGACAAAGACGGGGCGATACAGGCTACTTCAAGTGATTATCAAGGGCCTGTGGACGAAGTTCATGATCATTATTTGATACCCGGTCTTCCCAACGGGCATTCGCATTCGTTTCAGTATGTGATGGCGGGATTATCGGAACGTGTTGCGCCTGGCCGCGAAAAGGATGATTTCTGGTTCTGGCGCGAGCAGATGTATCGCTTGGCGAATACGATTCAGCTCGACGAATTGTTGAGTGTTACGACGCGGCTCTATAGCAGTATGCTTGAATATGGCTATACATCTGTGGCGGAATTTCATTATCTGCATCATGACCTTGCCGGCAAGAAGTATGATCGTGCTACGCAGATGAGTGAAGTCATACTTGAAGCAGCAAAGCAGGCTAAAATTAAGCTGACGCTCATTCCTGTCTATTACAATCAAGCGGCGCCGGGTGTGCCGATCAAAGACTTACAGAAACGATTTTATTTTGAGAATACGGATCTCTATTTGACGTTTTTGGAGGATACCGCCGCCTTTGCTAAAACAAACTATCCAACGGCAAAGATCGGGTATGGGGTACACTCGCTCCGTGCAGCTCCCTTGGCTGATATCAAAAGGATTTTGAGCAAGGCATGGACGAATGGTCCTTGTCATCTGCATGCTTCGGAGCAGATCGCGGATGTGGAATCGTTTGTTAGCGCATATGGCATCCGACCGATCAATTGGTTAGCGGATCACGCACCTCTCGGCCCTCAGCATAACCTCGTTCATGCCACTCATCTTAGTGCGGAAGAGCGCCAAATCTTAGCAAAATCAGGGGCAACTGTTGTGCTTTGCCCCACGACCGAAGCAAATCTGGGCGATGGACTCTTTCCCTTTCTTGACTATCATAGCGAGGGAGGCTCGTGGTCGGTTGGTTCGGATTCGCAGGTGAATCTGAGTCCTTTTGTGGAAATGACTGCGATGGAGCTGACGCAAAGACTGCTCGATCGAAAACGTAACGTACTTGTAAAGGGCGGTGAACTGGTCTCCGGCGATATCCTCTTCAATGCAGCCTTAAAAGGAGGGCGTAAATCGGTTGGCTTGCTCGAAAGCTCGTTTGCCGTAGGTACGCTGTTCGAAGGCGTCCTCATCGATCGCGGGCATGATCGCATCTATGATCGACCTCTCGATAGCGTCTTATCCATACTCTGTTATGCGCCTGAAAAAGATATGATCAAGAGCGTGTTCAGCGAAGGTGCGATGCAGGTGAAAGACGGTGCGCATCGTCTGAAGTCTGATCGAGACAGCTACCGAAAATCACTCGGTCGCCTGTTGCCCTTGATAACAGATTTCAAATAAAAAAGCCCGCTCTCGATCACCGAGAGCGGGCTTTTGCTGTTTAAACTATTTAACCAATGAACGAACCGCAGCTTTGGAATCCTTAAGCTGAGGCT
>JAZKGL010000275.1:0-5200 GCA_040385935.1 Bdellovibrionota bacterium | reverse complement strand
CTTTTTCTCAAGCAAAAAGCCCAGGTCATAGACCTGGGCTTTTTGCATTGAAGATCATTCTTAAGAAGCCTTTTTTGAAACCTTAGCGAACTTTGCAGCTGCGGTTATTTTCCCAGCCCCAGCCATTGCCGGTAGATTTGCTGCTGGAGCTGCAATAGGGGAAAGTTGCTCCACTGTATGGATCTTTCCAAGCAGAGCCGCTAGAGGGCGGTGCGGGGTTCGCAGAGCCTCCGTTCTTACAAGGTCCTGAGGCTACCCACGATTCAAACTTTAAACCCGGCACGCAGCCGCCCCATTGCACCGAACTCAGAAATAAGTTGTTCGGTTGAGCGGTGCGATTGGTTCCCGCTTGTTTTACACGCTGGACGTTCCGTTCGAAATAGCTGCGAAGCGCGGCTATCGGTCCGTTGCCTTTCATAGACTCATCGACGATATCGAGATGAGGCGTATTGTTATCGTTCACGCAGCTTCCGCATAAATCAGCCACAAAGAGACGAACGCGATTGTTCGGTGCCTTCTGTCCACTTGCCGCTGCGTATTGAGCAAGGCTTGCATGTCCCGAAGTGTTTTTACAGTTTGTGTTATGGTTTTCATAACAGGCGCCACCCACAGCGACCTCGATAATCTTTCCGCAGTTAGCACCGTTTGCAAAATTACTCGGCGCGACCGCCGCATAATAGTAGCCCTGAGCCTGCAGGCGAAGAATATCCTCTTTCTTAAAACTACACGCGGTTTTGCCAACGCCATTGATTCCGTGTTCGGTGGAAATACCTCCGCCACCGGAAATGGCTTTGACCGAAGACGTCTGATCGGAGCCTGAGCCGCAGGCAAAACTCAATACACTTAGAAATGCAGCCGCAAAAATTGTGGAGAATTTAGTCATGGGTTCACCCGGATTTTGAATTTGAAAGAATGTGTGCAAGAAGTGTCACACAAAAGTCTCGGGATCTTGGGTGGGGGGAGCTTTCGAGTAGGCTGCTGTTTGAACTGCGTTTTTTACCCCTCAAGTTTTATCACCGAACCCAATTGAGCACGGCCTATCTAATCCTTGTACACCGCGCTGTATAACTCATAATCACTGACTTGTGAGGCATATCCCGATTTCATCGGCCATCATTTTCACCTTTTGTTTTCCCCTCAATATTTAGGAACGAGCCGCCGATAGGTGGCGATAACATCAGTCGCTCAAGCGGTCGATCGCTTTCATAAAACGTTCATTGGGAGTCGAAAAGCGAATGTTGAAGAATACTCGCCAGAGGGCTCTCGCCGGTTTGATCCTTCTTCTTCTGGAATCAGCCTGCGGTCGTCCTAGCAAACCAAAATTCGGGAAATCACAGGACGCGAGTCCGAGCGATAAACCAACGACCACAGTGCCGGGCGGAGGAGAAGAAGTTCCGACGAATCCAGGTCAAGTCGATCCCGAGACCGCGGCAGCCATTCCACTTTGTGATACGGAAAAATTTGGGCAAGCGCTGTGGGCTCCGACGCTTTCGCAGCGTTGTCAAAGCTGTCATATCAAAAACGGACTTGCGCCGAAAAATGGTTCGGCCTTTATCCTTTCCGATGCCAGCGAACCCGATTACATGAATAAGAACTTCGCTGCCTTTCAAAAACTCGCGGCTATTCCCTATGAAGGGACGCCCCTGATTTTGGCTAAAGCGAGCAACAAAGCTAGGCATGCCGGCGGCAAAATTCTCGACGTCGATAGCGAAGCCTATGTATCGATGAACAACTTTATCAGCGACACCGCGCTGCCTAAAAATTGTTTGAAATTGACAGCGGAAACAACGGCAAAATTGGATGTCCGATCACCGGCACAGATCGTGCGCCAGGCAAGTCTTCAGTTAGCCGGACGTCAGCCGGCGGACGCGGAACTGCAACTTGCAAAAGACGGCAAAATCCGGGATGCACTCGACACCGTATTGAAAGGTGAATATTTTGAAACATTCATCAAACGAATCTATAATGATATTTTCCTAGGCGATGGATTCCGAGGCGATAATGCGATCGAGGTCTACTACCGAAACAACGGTCAGGCGAGTCTTGATTGGCGTGATGATAGTCTGTATTTCTCGGTGTATGCCTCCTTTCCTGAATATCAGAACTCCGTTGAGCTTGTGAGCTACATCATTGCGAACAATCGACCCTACACCGAGATACTGACTGCCGATTATCTGATGCTCAACCCACACAGCGCCTGTGATATACTCGGACCCAATCACGATTTGAAATTTTCCAATAAGTGCAGCACCAACGGCCAATCTCTTCAAGCCTGTAACAAACAAAGTTTCCGATTCGGACATCTCCCATTCGGCGATTACATCGATGACTGCCGCGAGTTTCTACCGAGCAAACCAAAGTTTGGTAATGGTGCCCCTATCGTGGGTGTTCTAAGCGATATTCCTTTCCTCGTTCGATACAGCACGACACCCAGCAATCGAAACCGCTTACGCGCACGAATTATATACAAGCACTTCCTAGGACTCGACGTTCTCACGCTGCAAGGACCCCAGCAGCCAAGCACGGAATCCTCGAACCCTATTGCTAATCCGACGATGAATAACCCCGAATGTGCGGCCTGCCACACGCTGGTCGATCCCGTCGCCAGCTCGCTGCAAAGACATAACGACCTTGGACGCTACGATAGAAATGCAAAATGGGAAAAGGATATGTTTGCCGCCGGATTCAATGGCAAAACAACGCCTAATGAAGCAGAGCCTCTACGGTGGTTAGCGGATGAAATGGTCAAGGATCCACGTTTTGCACGCAGTGCTGTGATGTTCTGGTTTCAAGCCTTGACGGGCGAGGCTCCTTTGCGCGATCCCGTGCCAAGCGATGTTTACTACAGAGTTTCCTTAGCGGCGAAAATAGCTCAAAACGAATTCTTCGAAAATCTCGCGCAAAAGTTTGCGGCCAATAAATATAATACACGTGAGATGATCAAAGATATTCTCGTCTCACCGTATTACTCCGCAGTGGGAATCAAAGCCGATGTTACCGCTTCGGAAAAGCTCATGCTCGAAAGCTTTGATCATGCAAACCGTAGGGCTCCTGAAGAGACTCATCAAGCGATCGCTGCTGTCACGGGTCAGTATTGGCTACTGCCTGATCGAAAAGTGGATGATACTTACACGACGTTTAAAAAATGGGACGACTCTTATCTCATGAACGCAGGGCAACTGCTTGTGACGGCAGGCGGGGTCGACTCCAAAACAGCAATTGTCCGCAATAATGATATGAGTTCGATCGCCTCGGCGATCTCCAACTTCGCAGCGGTCTCTATGCCTTGTCAGGTCGTATCGAAGGATTTCAAAATCGAAACAGCGAAAAGAAATCTCTTCCCATTCGTCGAAGTCAATACAGTGCCCGACGATGCAGCCGGCAGCACGCGTATCAAACAAAACATTATCCATATGCATAAACGCGTGTTGGGTGAAGAGTTGTCGCTGGAAAGTCCAGAACTCGCCGCGACCTACGCTCTCTTTATGCAGCTCTACAACAACCACAAGTCAGCCGGCGACAAGACTTTAAATAAGGCCTGTCAGAGTCCTGGCCTAACGAGCGACGAGAGTTACACGCTCTATGCGTGGATGGGTGTTTTGAGTTACCTGCTCAACGATTACGACTTTATCTATCAGTGAGGCACGATCAATGGAACGACGCAATTTTATAAAGTCAGTCGGTGCAGCAGGCGTGCTTTCTTTGATAGGCAATCGTCTTGCGCCCCCATTGCTTGCGGCCCCCGCGACCGATAAACCACTGTTTATCACGGCGACCTGTCCAGGCGGTTGGGACGTCAGTCTATTCTGTGATCCTCGCTACGGCGCTGATTTTCCTCTCAATCGGTTTGGCGAAGGTGATCTAAGGAAGTTCGGTCCCTTCACTCTCGGTCCGGGATCAGCAGCGGCGGTGCAATTCTTCGAACGTTACAGCAAAAAGATTATGCTCCTCAACGGCGTCTTCGCGGAGACCATCGATCACGGCGTCGGTCAGAGACTGGCCTGCAGTGGGGGAGCTGGTACGGGATTTCCTTGCTTTGACGCTCTGGTCGCGGCGAGTCTTGGTCCGACGCTCGGGTTATCGTTTATCAGCGGCGGTGGCTATGATGAGACCGCCCATGAGATTGCCAAAACTCTATCGGCACCGAGTCTTATTCAAGCGATGTCCAGCACCATCGGCAAAGATAACGTCTTCTCGTCGTCGGATACCTCCGCGATCAGTGCAAGTATCGCGGCTCGGCTCAAGAGAAAACAAGCTCAGGCTCAACTTGCGATTCGTCAAAAGAATATGAATTTACTAGCCCAGGCGCGACAGGGCTGGGGCGCATTTCCAGGAGTGCTAAAGACAGTCGCCGATCTTCAAGCAAAGGTCCCGCTCGTACAAGGTGTGACGGGTGATGACAAAGCGGTAAAAGATTATCGCAATCAACTTTTCCTATCGATTCAGCTCGCACTGGCTGGCTACGTGAATAATGCCACCGTAAGCGCTAACATTGCCTTTGGTAACTGTGATCAGCATTCCAATTTCCCTCAGCATCACTTAGAACTCGACGGGTTTTTTATCGGCATGGACTATCTGTGGCGAGCAGCCGAATACCTTGGTATTTCCGATCGTCTGAACGTCATGATGGGCTCCGACTTTTCGCGCAGTCCCTTTGCAATCGGTGCAGCCAATGATCAAGGCAAAGAACATTGGGCACAAACGACAAGCATAATCCTTATGGGAACGAACGTCCCAGGCGAGACTTTGATCGGCAGCACGACACGTGATAAGAGCTTTAAAGCGGAGATGATAGATCCTAAAACACTGAAGCCTGCCGCGAGCGGTGTACCGTTACTTCGATCGCATGTTCATAACGAACTTCGTCGTATCGCAGGCATTCAAGATCACCCAATTGTTAAAAAGTATCCTTTGATTTTGCCCGGTGGACCGATTCGAATTTTGGCCTAAGAGCGAAATCAGATATTGGGCTTCTCTGTTGATTTGCATTTTGTTATTCGTTTGAGACTGGGGGGCTTTATAAGGTGCGTTTTCCCTCGGGATAGCGCTTCGCTGGTGCCTCCGGCGGCATAAGAGGAGAGGCTCCGCCTGCCCCCCTTATGTATCCCCCCACCGTACAGGCTACCGCTTCGCGGGGCGCGTTTATTGAATTTTTTTTGGTTTATATTTTTTCGTCTTTTCTATTTTTTGCGGCCCAACT
>JAZKGL010000274.1:0-7878 GCA_040385935.1 Bdellovibrionota bacterium | reverse complement strand
TTCGCCGGGCAACGGACGCTCGCCCATGCTGCCTGCGAACAAAACGATATTCAGTTCTTTCGCCAATGCCGCAAGTTTTTTAACCAGGGGACCATTTTCATCTTCGGCGTTTTCATAAAGTTTTTCATAAGGCCCGATATAGGTAAAGACCTCGGGCAACAAAACCCAATCCGCACCTTTCTGAGCCGCTGTCCGAATATAAGCGATCGCCGATTCAATATTTTTTGTTTTGTCGGCGCCGCTGGTCATGCAAACAGACGCGAGCTTCAATGATTTTGCCACCCAAAAATTCCTATCTCACAGCTCTGGCAAAACGATTTTCGAATCGACGCCAAAGAGCTGCGTTAAGAGTGCAACGCGAACCCACATTCCGTTACGTTCCTGTCGCCAGTACTTGGCCCGGGGGTCCTGATCGATGGCGACATCGAGTTCCGCACGGCGCGGAAGAGGATGCATGATCACCGACTTTTCTTTCATGTGCTTTAGATGCTCGTATTTCAGGTGGAAACGGCTGTAATCCACTTTGCCCGATTCGCCTGCAACGTCGTACTCATCCTGCACTCTTGTCATATACACTGCGTCAGCAATTGGCAAGGTATCGATGAGCTTGTCGGTCTCCTCGAACTGAACCTTCGCTGCGTTCAGCTTGCGGCGAATGTCATCGCCAATCTTATATTCTTCAGGTGAGACAAAGACGATTTTCGTGTCTTTGTAATTGGTCAGGAGCGAGCTGAGCGAGCGAATCGTTCGCCCGCGCTTCAAATCACCAACCATAACAATGGTTTTCCCATCGATTCCGCCATCGCGGATAAAGCTGCGATTGAGCGTATAGATATCGAGTAGGGCCTGGGTTGGATGTTCGTCCGGACCACTGCCGGCATTGATAATCGGAACCGGTCTATCACTTTCATCGAGGATAGCCGCGATACGGTTACAAAGCCCAGGAACAGCGGTCCGCATGATAATCATATCGACATAACTAGAAAAGGTTTGCAGAGAGTCCTCGATACTCTCGCCTTTTCTCTCCGAACTCGTCGCCGAATCACGAATCTCATTGGTCGCCATACCGAGGATCTGGGCTGCGGTTTGAAACGACAAGAAGGTTCGGGTCGATGGCTGCGTGAAGTAGAGCATCGCTCGCTTATGAGCCAAAAGACCTCTTAGATACAGCAGACCCTCTTTGGATTTATCGAAGCGACGAATCGTATCTGTAAGTAGACAGATATAGTCGAGATACTTGCGATCAAATTGCGCCGAAGACAGGATGTGTTTCGGCGATTCGATAAGCTGATGGTTTGCCGCGCTTTCCATATCGTCCTCTTTAAATGAATCGAACCTGAGCTTCGCCGTGACCCTGTTCTATATGCCCGATGCGAACCGCTTTTAAAGCGCGTTTGCCACACTCGGAAATAAAGGTATCGGCTTCGCTGCGCGCCACCGCTGCGATCATGCCAGCGCCCATATTAAAGACGCTTTCGATTTGTTCGAAACTCGCGTCATGCTTTGCAAATATCGCTTTCATCCAATCCGGTGTCGGAAGAAGGGTAGGATCGATAACAGCCGTGGTATCGGCCGGGAGCACGCGAGGCAAATTACCTGAGATGCCGCCGCCTGTGATATTGGCAAGAGCGTGAATAGAACCTTCGGCCATCGCAAGATGAATCGAAGGCAGCTCGTGGTAGATGCGCGTCGGTGTCAGAGCCATGGTTTTATGCAAAGGATCTGGTTTGTCTTTCAACCATTTTCTAAGCAAAGAGTAACCGTTGGAATGAAAGCCCGAACTCTCCAGTGCGACGAGAACATCGCCTTCTTTCACCATATTTGGTTGAAGACGTTTTGCGCCATCGACTACGCCGACGACAAAACCCGCTAAATCAAAGTGCCCTTTTTCATAAAGGCCAGGAAGCTCGGCGGTTTCGCCACCGAGTAGAGCCGTATCGCATTGTTTCAAAGCTTTGCGAATACCCGAAAGCACAGCTTTAAACTGCGCTTCGTCCAAAACGCCGGTTGCATAATAATCAAGGAAGAACAGCGGCCGTCCGCCGACCGTATAAAGATCGTTTACACACATGGCCACCAGATCAAAGCCCAGACCTTCCAGCTGATTTTCTTCAATCGCCAAAAGAACCTTCGTGCCGACGCCATCGGTTCCCGTGACGAGCAAAGGATCTTTCATGCCCTGAAAATTGGGGCGGAAAAGCGCAGCAAATCCACCAATACCTGAGACGACTTCGCCGCCTTGCGTTCCAATCTTTCCGCTGTCCGATAACCAATCGACCAAAGCATCGCCTTTATCTACGTCGACGCCAGCTTCTTTATAGAGGTCCTTCTTCTCACTCATCGCTCATCTCCATTCGGTTCATCATCAATAAAATCTTCATCCACTTCAGCTTCAACATTTTTTGGAGTGGGACGTGGTTCACGTTTCGGCGGCAAAGGAATCTCAGCATAAAGCTGGACGACTCCGCAGACCCAGTTCGAATCAAAGGTCAATGGCTCTAGTCCTTCAAACAGAACCTGGCGGCCACGAAGAGACTCCAAATCAAATAACCCTTCTGTCGCCAGTTCATCCCGAAGCCAGATGATGCCTCCGTCCTGAACTTTAAGCGCCAAAGCTAAATCCTCGGGCGTCTGACAACTCAAGACTGCGGGCAATCCGTAGTCGCGTCCGACCTCGAGAAGAAACTGCAGCATAGGCAAATCCTGCCCACCCACATCCAAGGCAAAAGCATCAGCACCCATCGCCCGCGTTTCGAGCACCTGCTCTTCAGTCCCAACCGGATCCAATCGCCAGATGGGAAGTGAGGAATGTATCGTCTTCCATTCGCGAAACCGATCAGCAGACGCAGTTTCACCGACGCGCTCAATAAGAAGCTCGGTATTCATTGGAAGATTCACATGAGCAGGATGAGCATGGATAATATAAGGAGGCTCTGGGGTAATGAGGCGGCGAACAGCAGGGGCATCATGGATAAGACTGCGAAGATTCTCTCGATAACGGATCTTCTCGCGCCCGAGCTTGCCGGAGCTTTTCGGGTCGAACAGGTGATCCAAAAATCCGCTCATACCTCTTACCCCTTCTCGATCAAGGTGATAACCTTCAGTATAAACAGTCACTTGCCTGGTGCTATCTAAAGTTTTGACAGTTTGAAGCCGAAATCTTTACCAAGGTAAGATTAACCGGCTCTCTTCAAGGTCAATGCTATGGGTTCACTGCACCAAAACAAAAACCGATTCATTATGGCGATGGTAGCTATGCTTGCAGCACCTACAAACCATAGTCTCGGAGACGTTGTCTATAAGAAAGTCACGACGCTAAAAGTCTTGCGGGAGGACGACGATCCCTCGCTCGTTACCACGCCAAATCCACCAGAACCGGCGGATGATAGAGACTCTTTCCGCGTCCTTAAAATCCAGATGACACAGACGGTTGGACTCACTGCTTTGCTCGATGGTGGTCACAACAAAAGCATGTTGCCCGGCACCGTACTCAAAGCCCACAGATCGTATACTAATGCGCGCGGCATCGAGGAAAAGGTTCCCGTTGCCCTGATGAAAGTTCTTGAAGTCCGTGACACCTATTCGATTGCCGAAGTTGTCACCGATGGTTCGCTCGATTCGTCTCTTCACTTTACCGATTACCCCGAACTCATGGTTGGCGATCGGGCCATTCCAGAAGTGATCAACATCGTTTCGCGTACCCAGTTGCTCCCAACTGTATCTCTGACGTACAAAAATTTGTTCGTCGATCCCAAAAACAATCCCGCAAGCTTCGAGTTGACGCCGGATGGTGCTGAACTTCTGATCGACAAAGCGAAAGTCTTTGCCAATGTTCGGGCGCCGTTAATATTGGTTGAAGCCTACACCGACGCCAAGGGCGATCGCGCAGCCAACCAAATGGAATCTCAAAACCGTGCGGCAACGATTCGACAAACGCTTATCGATCAATTGGGAATCGATCCTGAACGTATCGTGGCTCTTGGCCTAGGTGAATCTGAGTCAGCGGAAGCCATCCCGCTGCCGGGCGAGGAAGATCAGGCACGGCGTGTAATTATCAAAGTAAAGTCTCTTCCGAATGCGGATGATACCGAAAAGCTCGTCCCCTAAATTTCCATATCCATTCTTAGTCAGGTGTTGCATCATGCAAAGGATGCAGCACCTTAGTCTTATTGACTCACAATTGGATCAAGAATTTTCGTGATGAAAGCTCTAACTCTTCCATTGCTCGCGACGTTAGTTTTATCCTTTGTCGCCGCTTGGGGCGCATTGAGTTGGAAGAAACACGATCAATTTGGGGCTGGGGGCGACCCAGCCGCCACGATCAGCATTCGCCCGGTGGCAGAATTTGAACCCACCTTCGGCATTGGAATCTCTGAACAAGTCCTAACGAAAAAAGACGGAATGGCTTTTATGAAAGCCCTTCTGGCCTCCGGCACGCGCGTCTACCTATTTATTCCCGGTGACAAACGCGAAGCGATCGACAAACTCCTGCGCAACGCTCCAAACCTCCACGGCTATGAGCGAGACAACATCGTCAAGATTCAGCTCGAACACGAGTCGATGTGGGCGCGCGATTACTTTCCCATCCCTATCCTCAAAAAGATTCCGCATGTGGTTCCAACGCCGAGTTTTGTCGACTTCGTGTATCGGGACGGTAATACGCTCGATGACGCCGCCATTCATCAGATGGCCTTGGCGATCAATCTGAGCGTGGACCATTTGCCTTTGGTTTTAGACGGCGGGAATTTCCTCACAAACGGCGAAAAGTGTATCCTGAGCGAGGAAGTTTCCGAAGACCCCGAAATACTGCTTTTAAATTCCCCCGAGCCACCACTAGAATCGAATATCGGGAAAATATTTCAGGCTGCCTTGGGCTGTCAGAAAACGATTCTTGTTAGCCAAATCCCTCATCCTCATGTCGATATGTGGATGAAGTTTCTCAATAAGAATGTTCTGGCCGTCAACCAAATCGATCTGAAATCGATCGATACGGTGCCGGGTCTCAGCGCGCCTGAGCGGGAAAAAGCTCGCAAGATCGCGCGCGAACTCGATAAGACAGCTGACATGCTGGAAGACGATTTTGAGGTCATTCGCATGCCGATGCCGGTGCCGACCGAGAATCTCCTTCTGACCTATTCCAACGCGGTTCTCTCTAACGGCAAGGCTATCGTGCCTCGCTATTCAAAGGATCTAAAGCTCTTCAAAGAAGAGACGCCCGAGACTCTTCGCGCCTGGCAATCGACTCTCGTGGCGATGGAGAAAACGGTAGTCTCGATCTATTCCAAGTATGGATTCGAAGTAACCGAAGTGGACTCGAACGAATGGATTCGGGATGGTGGGTCCTTCCACTGCGTGACATTCCATTTGCCTGACTTAGACGCGATAGGAAAAAACGAGGAGATCTCCCATGATGCATCCCGACACGACCCTGAGATGGGTCAACGATGAGATTGGTTTCGGCGTTTTTGCGACCAAGTTCATTCCGAAAGGAACGGCTGTTTATGTTAAGGATGCGCTCGAAGTAAGGGTCGAAAGAACGGCCGCCATACTCAAAAATCCGGCTTATCAGGACATCATCACCAAGTACTCGTATGTGGACGCCAAGGGCGATTACATCCTGAGCTGGGACCATGCGCGCTTTGTCAACCATTGCTGTTTTCCGGCCTCGATCACGACGGGTTATGGATTTGAGATCGCGATACGCGATATTCAAGCGGGCGAGGAAATCACCGACGATTATGGGCTTTTGAATATCGAAGAAGATATTCCTTTGCATTGTGCAAAGCCCGGCTGCCGAAAGGTGGCGCGCGCCAATGATTTTGATCAGCACGCGGTTCGTTGGGACGGAACCGTGAAAGAAGCCCTCTCAAACTTTTATCTACACGATCAGCCGCTTTTAAAATTCTTTGATCCGACGACCCTGGCTCAACTCAATCAGTATCTTGAGTACGGCGCGCCTTACCTTTCTGTACGCACGCAGAAATATGACGCGACCAAAGCCGCTGAAGCCGAGAACGATATCTTGTTTTTCAAAGACTTCGATGCCGCTCCGCTTCGTTAGGACTTACAAGAGTTCGTAAAGTTTTTCCGCGGTTTTATCGATGTCGCCCTTGTATTCAAACTCGATGAACCGCGCGCCTCCACTCTTCAGATCGACGATACTTGCCGCGATTTTCCCGGGCGGGCAAACGTTCATACAGGACGTGACCATCGCCCGTACTTCGCGCTTACGTTTCTTGTCGCTTACGATTCCTTTTATGGCCTTTTGGAGTCGTCGAGTGAGGTTATCCGTTTCATCCTCAGCCAACTTGAAACCGCACTTTTCGCAGATCCATATCATCTTATCGCTAACCGGAAGCTCCGATTCCTCGAGTCCCTCTAAAGAATTTTGGTCTTTCGACTTTCCAAAACCAAACAAAGCCATAACTCTTCCTCTAAAACCATGTTAGAATGGCCTCCAAATTTGGGGTTTTGGAGACTGAGCATGACGACGGATACGTGGCTGGCAATCGATTTTGGAACGAGTAACTCTCTGGTGGCTGGTGCTGACACCAACGGAGTTTTTGCCCCCATTGCGATCGATCCTCATGCTCCCGATCAAACTATCATGAAGAGTGTTATCTATTCACTCCGAAGAAACGAGTGGGCCGTTGGTACTGAAGCCATTTCGCTTTATTATGAAGCGGGTGCAGAGGGTCGCGTCTTAAAAAGTTTAAAAAAGTTTCTGCCCGATCCATCCTTTCAAGGCACGCAGATTCACGGTCAGTTCTATTCACTCGAAGACCTATTGGCTCGTATTCTTCGCACGATGCGTGAGCGCGCGGAAAAGGCCCGTGGGCAATCGCTCACTAAGGTCGTCTTGGGCCATCCAGCCTTATTTGCGCCAACCCCTGAGGGACATCAGCGAGCCTTAACGCGCTTGGAAAAATCGGCAAATATTGCAGGATTTACCGATATCGTCTTTTGCCCTGAGCCGGTGGCTGCCGCGCATAACTTTGCCAAAAGTCTGGCCAATGAAAAGATCGTTTTGGTGGCCGACTTTGGTGGGGGAACGAGCGACTTTACGATCATCCGTTTGAAACCTTCGGGCTTTACCGAAGGCGATGTTCTCTCGCTAGGCGGTGTTTCTCTCGCTGGTGACGCCTTCGACGGAAGCATCATGGAGCATGCGGTCGCGCCTTTTTTTGGTTCCAAAATCGAATTCAGAATGCCGATGGGCTCTAACACTTTGAACTTACCGAAAGCCCTGGTTCGAAAACTGTGTTCGCCCGCCGACCTTATGCTGCTCGGGAAAAAGGAGTATATCGAATTCTTTCGTAACCTTCAGCAGTGGTCGCTCGATAAAGAAACGGCCCAAGCGATCGAACGCCTTGAAATGTTGATCGAAGAACGGCAGGGTTATCATCTTTTCGAAAGTATTGAAGAAGGCAAGAAAATGCTTTCGGCCAAGGACTATGGTCACGTTCATTATCAATATCCGACCATCGATTTGGATTTAACCTTTGATCGAGGCCAGTTCGATCATTTTTCTTCGAAAACGATCGATGCCATTCTCGGCTCGCTGGACGAAACGGTAAAGGCCTCGGGGCTCGCCTATGCCGGCATCGATATCGTGTGCTGCACAGGTGGTACTGCGCGCATTCCTGCCCTTCACGCGGGCCTTGCTGCGCGTCTCGGTGCGGATAAACTTGAGCACCATTTACCGTTTCACGCCGTGGTCAATGGTCTTGCTGAAAAAGCTTTTTCTCTTGTTAAAAAATGAAGCTCCTCGAATTCTCGAAGAGCCCCATATCTAGAGTGACCGTATACAAATCAAAACGTGCCCATCTCGAAACGAAGTTTCTGATGGGGCTCAGAGGTGTGATAAGTTCCGCCCGT
>JAZKGL010000273.1:0-1869 GCA_040385935.1 Bdellovibrionota bacterium | reverse complement strand
TGAGTTCGGAAGAAATCTTGAGGACTTAGCAAGCTTAACTGGCTCATAACCCTACCCTCGAAGTTAAATCCTATTCAACTGGCTTATCGGCCAATTTTGTTAAGATCTTAACTTAAGCTTGGTGCAGAACAAAACGCCGCGATGATGTATGATGGGCTGGCATCCAGCTTTTAGGGGAGCAACAGGCCGGTGTCGAAACTCGATCAGGGACAAAATTCCAAAGAAAAATCGTGGGATAAGCTCGGTCTGGAAGAGATCGTTCATATTTCCAATAAGGTTGGGCTGGCCTACGTCGACGCAAAAAAAATCGCCGAGCACCTCGACCTCATGAAGCCCATAATTCGGGCTCAAATCGCTCTTAGGCTCGACGACGACAAAATCAGTGAGGCAAAACTCAAACGCCTGACAGAAACCGACCCTGAGTACATCAGCTTTCTTGAAAAGCTGACGGAAGCCAGGCGAGAGTGCGACAAACTCAAAGTTCGCTACGACTCTTACAAAAATCTCTTCGATGCACGCCGAAGCCTCTTAAGCTTCCAAAAAGAAGAGATGAAACTTCTCTAACTGTTAAAAATCAAAGCTGTTCTTCGCCGCCTTTGGACGCCGGATCGTTTCGCTTGCTTGCATTCGTGACTTTGCGCGCTTCCATGAGCTGAGGCTTAATGTCTGCGAGTTCGGTCTGAAAGCTCGGATCGTAGGTCGCTTCCTTCGTAAAGATCTTGTAGTACTCAAGCGCTTTGGGAGGGTTCGATTTTTGATACGCTTTCCCTAGAAGATAATACGCCTCGATCATATTCGGACGAATCTTGAGCGCGCGATCGAGGTAGGTGATCGCGATCTCATTGCTCGGCTTCTTATCATCAATCAACTTTTTTGCGAGTCCAATCAAAGCGCCTGGCAACAGCGGCTGATCCTGCAAAGCCTTGCGGTAGGCCTGCTCGGCGCCAGCTTTGTCGCCCATCGAATAAAGAATGTCGCCCTTTACAGAATTCAAAAACGGTAGATTGTCGGCCGATGTCAAAGTCTCTGAGCGATTGAGTATCGACAGAGCTTTATCGTTCATATCGGTTTTGTTGAGGACGCGCGCAAGGATGATCGAGACTTGAAAATCATTTGGTGCAAGCGTTCTGAGCTGCCTTGCTGTGCGGATAGCTTCCGAGTAGTAACGGATATTGTAGTAGCTCCAGGCGAGCGCCTTTAGAGTATTTGTGTTCTTAGGATCGACTTCGAGTGCCCGCTTATAGTGATAGATGCCGTCCGCATAGCGATTTTGCATGCGCATGGCTTCGCCAAGATAAAAGTTCAACTCGAAGTTATTCGGGTAGACTTCGAAGGCCTTGTTCAGATGCTGAAGCGCCTTTTTATAAACGCCGGTCTTCACATATATGATGCCGACTGTGCGGTGGGCCGCCGCATCGTTAGGATTTTTATCAAGATATTCGCCGAACGACTGCAGAGCTTCGCGATAGAGGCCATCGCGGGCGTACTGATTCGCCTGGTCCATAAGACGAGCTTCGGCCCCACTTTTCGGTGCCGCGCTCGTTTTTGCTTTTTCTTTCTCTTTGTCTTTATCCTTTTGTGAAGCCACCGACGACTCTACTGACTTCTGCGACGGAGAGGTCGAGCAGGACGCGAGCAGTCCCAAAGTCAAAGCAACACAAATGGATAACGGTATAAGACGCACCGCGGCACTCCTCAAGATCAGGCATGTATATCCATTGTAGGCGATATAGAGGGCCCGAGAAAGGCAGCTGCAAAATAGAATTGTGAGAGCAAGATTTTGTGATTAACGAATGAGATAGAATTCTTCGAAAAGAGACCAGCACTTATCATCGCGCGAATAGAACGAAAGGATGATCTCGCGATCCG
>JAZKGL010000272.1:0-5869 GCA_040385935.1 Bdellovibrionota bacterium | reverse complement strand
ACAAAGACTGTTCATTAGTTTTAACAGATCGTCTCAGTACGGCCAGCTCTTTTTCCAGATTACGACTGTGCCGTGCCATCCAGCGGTTGAGCACAGCTTTCTGATCCTCTTCATTGAGGAGGACGCGCGAGGGATCGATCTCTCTTCGCGTGCGTTGCGTCAGGCTATAAAGGATAAGCGCGGCTGAAACGGAGACGTTATAACTTTCCGTAATGCCATACATAGGGATCGAAAATTTGTAGTCGATATGCTGATCCCACGATTCATCTAGACCCGCATTTTCATTGCCGAGGAGTATCGCCAGAGGTTGATCGATAGGAAGCGTTTCGAGTTGGTAGGAACTTCCCGAAGGATAGGCGGCAGCGATCTTATAACCTCGCGCCCGCAAACCTTCGATGTAGATCTTTTGCTGCGTAAATCGAGAGAGGTCCAGCCAGTGATTGGCACCGCGCGAGGTGGTGGACGAGGTCTTTGCAAACTTTTGAAAGATGTTAACAAAGTCCACATACTGAAGACCGTTGGCTTCGGCGCTTCGCAGGCAAGCGCCGATATTATGCGGATCGTGGACATCCTGGAGACAAAGACGAATGTAGGCCGATCGAAGGCGTGCGACTGAGACCAATCGCGATTTGCGCAAAGCGCCTAAACGAGGCGAGAGAAGATCCCAAGCGTCGGTGATCCCCTTCTCCTCGCCTACGAATTCGTCGAGCGGACGTCTCATGAAAGAGTAGCCGGCGGGGTCTCGGCTTCGGCCTCAGCCTTTGCATAAGGGGCGGCCTGTTCTTCGTCATCATTCACCAGAGTGGCGCCGATCTTCTCTAATGCTTCACCGACCAGTGCTCCGATGCTAGCCCCTTGCAAAGCATCCATTTTACGGCCTAGAACGTGAGCAGCGAAATAACGAAGAGCCGTCTCCCAGTTTTCGTTACGTTCTTCGGCCATCTCACGAAGACCCTTCATGCTGGCGTAAAGCTGCTCGAGACGAGCGACTTTGAGCTGCCAGCGACGAAGTTCTTCTGGTTTGACGAGGCCGGTTTCATTTTTCAATTTATCAATCTGCGTTTGCAGAGAGCTGCGATCGCGCTTGGCTTCTACGAGTTTGCCGTGCAGCTCGTTGAGCTGGATGCGCAGGCCTTCGCTTTGCTCACGCGCTTTGTCATCCATCTGCAAGCGAAGAGTGTTGGCTTCATCCAAAGCGGCTTTTTTCTCGCGAACGTTTTCCGAAAGCTGACTGGTCAGGACAGTAATTTGCTCAAGGAGATGCTCTTTTTGTGAATCGAACTTGGCCTGAATGCCTTCGAGTTCCGTCTTGAGTCGCACCGATTCAAGTCGTCCTTCTTGAGAACGTCCTTTTAGTTCTTCGGCGGTCTTCTCGGCTTTTTGCGCCTGCTGACGAAACTTTTCAATCTGCTCTTTGCTCGAACGGGATCCATTTTCCGACTTTTGGAACTGCTGAAGAGCCGCTTCGTAGCGGATCGTTGTGTCCGCGAGCAAGGCCTTAGTCTCGAGCCAGTTTTTACGCATGATAAAAGCAGTGACACCGAGAACTGCGGCGATCGCACCGAGGAGAGTGGGTATGAGATCTAGCATGGTTGAGGGTTCCTTTGGTTTGAGCCTGTGAACCGTCAAAATTAGGGGTAAAACGATTAAAAAACAAGGGACATTGAACCGCTGAGGGTGCTGCGCATGGGCCAAAATGCCCAGATCGCAAGCGAACCGACTCAACTATGTCCAAGGGTGTAGGAACTTATTGTCGCTCTTGTTGCCGCGTTCATCATTTAATAGCGGAAGTGTTTAATTTTTTCGCCTTTGCCTTCGATGTCGGTCATCGCTTTGATGCCGATGTCGATATGCAGGTCGACAAATCTTTCACTGACCTTGCGATCGCTCGCCTCAGTCTTGACGCCTTCGGGAGTCATCGGCACGTCCGAGACTAAAAGCAAAGCGCCGCGCGAAATTTCGTTAGCGATACCGCAGGCAAAAATTGTCGCCGTTTCCATGTCGATAGCGATAGCGCGACATTCACGGATGCGCTGTTTAAACGCCTCGTCATGTTCCCAAACACGGCGGTTCATCGTGTAAACAACCCCGGTTCGATAGTCCATGCCTGCTTCAAGTATCTTCTCCGACACGAATTTGTGCAGTTTAAACGAGGGCATCGCTGGCACATCGCGAGGAAGATAGTCATCGGATGTCCCGTCGCCGCGAATGGCAGCCATCGGTAAAATGAAGTGACCGAGTTCTGTCGTGTCCTTTAATCCGCCGCATTTCCCAAGGAACAAAACGCCTTTCGGGCGAATCGCGCTCAAAAGATCCATGATGGTCGCCGCGTTAGCCGAACCGATACCAAAGTTGATCATCGTTAGATTATCGCCGTTGGAGCAGGTCTGCATTGCGCGATCAAGGCCGAGGATGGGCTGGTTGAAACGAGCTGCGAAACGTTTTACGTAATCACCGAAGTTGGTGAGCAAAATGTATTCGCCGAATTCTTCGAGTTTGGTCCCGGTGTATCGGGGAAGCCAGTTCTCGACTATTTCTTGTTTGGTTCTCAAAATAAATCCTTTTGTTTGGCCGCTCAGTTTAAAGCGGCTCGTGATTTCTCTGTCCTATTATAAACCTTTTTCAGCACCCGCCAAAGGCTTTCTTTCCAGGCTTAAATCCCCGGCTTTCCAGATGTTTGTCGAAATCTTAATGCACTGGCACTTTTCTGCCCATCCAAGGGCTGAGTTTCGTTTGTTATTCTTGAGAATAACCAGACATGAAATTTACGAGGACCACCGTGACAAAGCTCCAAGGCGAGACTTCGCCGGCCTTTGCTGCTCTTAGGGAAGCCGCGCGCCTATACCAAGCTGTATTAAGCCAAACCATGATTGCTTGGCCGCTCATCTGCGCCAAGGGCATTTTGCTCAGCAGCGGACTCGAAGCGCCGCTTCGAAAACAAAAGTTCAGCGACCTGCTGGATGAATGTCTCGCGGATTTGGAAGCGGAACTCGGTCCTTTATATTCCATCTTGTTTTCGAAAGTGCACGGATCAAATCCTCTACGCTTTGACTCGACGCGTGCGACTTCGCTCGCGGCCGTGCGAAAGATTCTAGACTCAGCCGACCCGCGTTGGGAGCAGACCTTTACCCTTGATCCTGCGCCTCTTCATGTCACGCCCCTCTTTCAAATCCATCGTCTCAAGGATATGGATGGAAAGTTCTGGCAGCTAAAGGTAGTAAAACCCGCCTCACGTGAAAAGCTCAACTCCGCGCTGAATGCTCTTCGCGATATCGAGACGGCCCTTCGCCCTTTCAAAACTTTGCCAAAGATCTCAGAACTTTGGAATAAAGTCGAGAATCTTAGGCTCAAAGCCCAGCGCGAAGCTGATCTTCGAGTCGAGCGTCGCACGCTGCAAAGAGCATTTCGTCACGGTCATCGCATAGAGATTCATCCTAAGTTTGATCATCTCGATCTGTTAGTCACAGCCGATCCCAACCGCATGAATGTGGATGAAGTAAAAAAATCGGTAGCCAAAGTCTGGCCCATCGTTTGGAAATCAGCGAAGTCGAACGCAGTCAGCAAAGAATCCAATCGCAGGGTTTCGGTTGCCACGTCCTTTGAAGGTTTTCCCACAAAATCCACACTCATATCGGGCTTTAGCGTCAATACCAAAATCCCTCGTTCTCAGCGGCGACATTAAGTTCTAAGGACTTCATGAAAAATCTCCTCGCATACGGCCTCATCCTCACAAGTTACTTTACGAATCTGCCAGTCGCGCTCGCGGAGGCTGGTGATTATGTGCCTGAGCCTATGCTCTTGCGATCGGAAGCTCTTGGTCAGTTGTTTCGTTCCAGCCCGTATGCGCAAAGAATTAGGCTTGGTGAAGAGGGCGCTGCGCGCCTGAGTTTCTCACGCACGTATGCAAACTTTTGGGGCCGCGATAAGCGCTACATCGTCGATGCGGAGACGCGCGATGATGCGTTTCGCTTCCACTATCAGCCGACTCCGTTGATCGAACTCTACGGAGCGTTCAGCGAACGTGGTTTTACGAAGTCCGGCACCGACACGGTGGCGATAAAATTTCACGACTTTTTCGGTTTAGGTCAAGACGGTCGACTGGATGCGCCAAGGCACAATACGCGCATTGCGATCCCAGACTTTGATATGAATTACAATCTTTCGAGTGTGAAAGAGGTTCTCAGTCGGCAAATCGAAGCCGGAGTCGTATGGGACCTCAACAAATCCTTCGATCTTGGAATAAATGCCTCGCTAGCCTTCTTCACGACGTATGAAACCGCAAAGGCAAATCCGTACTACACCTATGCGATCGATGGGGGCGCAAAACTAAGCGCATCGGAATCGTGGGGAAATTTCTCAATCTTCGGATCGCTTTCGCTCGGTGTCTTCGATCAGAGGCAAGAGGTTTCGATCGCGAGTTATGAGCAGCAGTGGGGCCTAGGATTTGGATCGTCGTATCGTTTCTTCGACAATCACGAAATCATCCTGCAGTCGCTCACCTATCAGCCGTTATTCCAAAAGATGGGTCAGTTGAGTCGAGAGTCCTATGAGATTCATGCCGCGTATCGCTACACTTACGATAAAGTCCAGCTAGAGATAGGTTTGATAGAAAACATCTTCTGGGTCTACAACAGTCCAGACTGGGGTGTAAGTGCTGGTCTTACGTATCACTTCGCCAACTGAGCGATGTGAGACGCCACGCGATCCTCAAGGGCCATCAAAGCCCTCTCCACATCCCTCGCCCAAGATTCAAAATCGGAAATCCCACGCGGAACGACTATCGGTTCGCCATACACACACCAAATTTTAGCGAAGGGTTTGGGCACACGAAAGTGATCCCAGGCTTTGACAAGGACCCATTCCCGATCAGCAATCGCTGCAAACGGAAGTATGGGCATTCCTGTGCGCGAGGCGGCTGCGATGATTCCAGGTTTGACCTGATAGCGGGGACCGCGAGGCCCGTCGACGGTAATGCCGAGGTCGTAGCCTTGTTTATGCAGAGTGAGGAGTTGTTTAAAGGCTTCCATCCCGCCGCGAGAGGACGAACCCCGGGCGGAGTGAATGCCAAAAATCTTGGCCACGTAAGCGATGACCTCGCCATCGAAAGACAGGCTAACGAGTATCGCAAGTTTGCGGCGAGCGTAAGCGAGGAGGCAGCCAATGGCATTGCGGTGCCAGATGGCGATTGCGACCTGAGATTGAGGATGAATTTTTCGAGCCGCGATTTCGCCTTGTCCATCCAAAATGGGAAAGCGATAGGTAAGATAGAGAACACCAAACACAGCTGAAGCTATCCAGCAGCTCAGTTTTTCTTTAAACTTTGTTTGCATGCAAAGATTTTCCATAGTCCGTGAGAATGAGCCTACTACCATGCAAATCGGAAAAGGTCGACTGCAATGAATAAAACAGCTTTGATTCTAGGGGCTTATTTTCTGACCAGTGGCTGCAGATCGTCCTATGACGAGTCGAAGCATAAGGTTGAGGTTGCGCCGACCCCTAAATCTACGGGGAATCAGCCACAAGTCGAGGTACCGGCAATTCCCTCTTCAGTCGCTCCCACACAACCGGCGGCAGTGCCTTCCAAGCCTACTGATGAGAGTGCGGATGCGGCTCCTAAACCGGTGGTTGATCCGGGGAGTATTGCGGTTGAACATACGGCAAGTCAGGTTGAACTTACTAAATATAATTGTAAGGGAACGGCGGTCATTACGGATTCGGGGTTGGATAAGAATCTGAATGGGCTTTTGGAGGAGAGTGAGATTCAGGAGACTCGTATTGATTGTACGGAGGTTGTGCCTGGTTCTTAGGATTTTATTGACTGGCTTATTGGGGTGGGTTTGATTTCCCTCGGGATGGCGCTTCGCTGGTG
>JAZKGL010000271.1:0-4371 GCA_040385935.1 Bdellovibrionota bacterium | reverse complement strand
GAAAAGATCTCACCTTGAGTATAAGTTTTCGAAAGGGGCGGTCTGCAGTTTAGACAAGGGGAGGAAGATTCAGGAAGCCCGTCCTGACTTGAGACTGTACTGAAGAAATGCGCGGTAGATCTCGTCACTTTGATCGAGTTCTAGGACATCGCCACACGATGGGCATGGCGCACCGAAGTCCAGTGGAATCTGATCGCTTGTGTCAGAGATATTTTGGCCGAATTGAAAATGCTTAAGTTCGTCATGATTACAGCTTACACACTGGTATCGAGCGAAGAAGGATTCGACACGTCCTTGGTTACCTATGAACTGTGGGATGAGCGCGAACTGTTCGACGACGATCGGTGAGCAGTTGCGAAGAACCAACTGGATTTGATTCTTCACAATCGTTTGAATCCAGCTCCTGAGTCCGGAGCTGTTCAAACGAATGACCTCAGCAAGGTCGACATATAAAATTTGACCTGCGAGTTTGATAAATGAGGAGAAGTCGGCATGCTCGTCGATCTCGCCGCTTACCACGACAGAGTTCGAAGACTTCCAGTCTAATTGACACCCCTTGCTCATGGCTTTCCACCTCGGGCTTTGACTTAGCTATGCTTGAAAGTATTCCATAGTATGCAAGAAATTATCAAACCTAGCTAGGCCTATCTGACCCGAAAGTATTTCAATAACCCTTGTTGGGTTGCAGCCAGCGCTCAGCTTCGGCCAGAGTCATGCCTTTTCGAGTCGCGTAGTCTTGCATCTGATCTTTGTTAATAGACCCCACACGGAAGTATTCGGCATCAGGATGTGAGAAGTAGTAACCGGAGACCGCTGAACCAGGATACATGGCAAAGCTTTCTGTGAGACGAATGCCGACCCGTTCATCGACATTCATCAGACGCCAGAGTGCCGCCTTTTCCGTGTGATCTGGACAGGCAGGGTAGCCTGGCGCGGGACGGATTCCTCGATAATCCTCTTTAATCAGCTGCTCGATGGTTCGGTTTTCGGTCGTTCCAAAACCCCAGATTTCGCGAATTCTTTTGTGAATGAGTTCGGCCAAAGCCTCAGCGAAACGATCGCCGATCGCTTTGATCATAATCGAGGTGTAATCGTCGTGCTTGGCCTCGAAATGAGCGGCATAGGAATCGACTTCATCGCCTGAGGTCACGGCAAAGCCACCGATATAATCCATGCGCCCCGAATCTCTCGGCGCCACGTAGTCCGATAGACAGAAAGCAGGCTTTTGCGCTTCGCGTTCACGCTGCTGTCTAAGGAAATAAAGGGTTTCAATGATTCGTCCCGACCCATCTTCGCTGTAGACCAAGACGTCGTCTTTTACGCTTTGCGCGGGCCAAATTCCTGTGACAGCGCGAAGATCAAAGCGTTTATTCTTTATGATATCTTCGAGTATGTTTTGGGCGTCACGAAACAATTCCGTCGCCTGCTCGCCCCAGACTTTGTGGGTGAGAACTTTCGGATAGAGAGCCTTGATATCCCAGGTCCAAAAGAAAGGACTCCAGTCGATATACTTGGCCACTTCTTCGAGCGTGAGATCATCGTGGTTCCAGACTCCGAGTCTTTGCGGAACATCGATTTTCGCTTGCACCCAGTCGGTTTTGAATTTTGCTTGGCGCGCATCGGCTAGGCTGAGGAACACCGCTTCTTTTTGCGAGGCCGCGTGCCGCACGCGAATAACTTCCTGATCCACTTTGAGCTTGGCCGTGTATGCGGCTCGTCGTTCCGGCGAAATCAAATCGTTACACACTTCGACGACGAGCGAGGCATCACCCACATGACAAACCGCACCGTGATAGTGAGGCGCGATCTTGATGGAAGTGTGGGCTTTACTGGTCGTTGCTCCACCGATGAGTAAGGGAATCGTAAAGCCTTGTCGTTCCATCTCACCCGCGTTGTAGATCATTTCATCGAGGGATGGCGTAATCAGTCCGCTAAGACCGATGATGTCGGCATCGAACTCTTTGGCTTTTCTGAGGATATCTTCGCACGAAACCATAACACCTAGGTCAGTCACCTCGTAATTGTTACAGGCGAGTACCACCGCCACGATGTTTTTGCCAATGTCGTGGACATCCCCTTTCACTGTTGCGATGAGGAAGCGTCCTTGTGATTTACGGCCCGTGCCATCGCCACCGGCTTTTCGTTTCTCTTCTTCCATGAAGGGTTGAAGATGCGCCACGGCCTTTTTCATAACGCGCGCACTCTTAACGACCTGCGGCAAAAACATTTTGCCCTCGCCGAACAATCCGCCAACGACTTTCATGCCGTTCATCAAAGGCCCTTCGATCACATCGAGAGGTCGCGCATGTTTGAGGCGAGCTTCCTCGGTATCGATTTCGATAAACTCATCGATGCCTTTGACGAGGCTGTGAATGATACGCTCTTCAACCGTGTTAGCTCGCCAGGCGAGCTTATCGCTTTCTTTGCCGCCTTTGATTTGATCTTTGACCTGTTCGGCGAAATCAATGAGGCGTTCGGTTGCATCATCGCGACGGTTTAAGAGAACGTCCTCGATGCGCTCCATCAGAGCTGGCTCGACTTCCTCGTAGACTTCGAGCATACCGGCGTTGACGATACCCATATCCAGCCCCGCTTTGATCGCGTGGTAAAGGAAGGAGGCGTGCATCGCTTCGCGGACGATGTTGTTTCCTCGGAACGAGAAGGAAATGTTTGAGATACCGCCGCTGGTTAAGGCATGGGGGCAAGTGGCTTTGATTTGCCGAACCGCATCGATAAAGTCGAGAGCGTAGTTCGCATGTTCTTCGATCCCGGTTCCGACCGTTAGAACGTTGGCATCAAAGATAATGTCTTCAGGTGGAAAATTGATCTCTTCCACCAGTAGCTTATAAGCGCGTTGGCAAATTCGAACTTTGTCTTCGAGTGTCGCCGCCTGACCTTTCTCGTCGAAAGCCATGACGACTACCGCGGCTCCGTAGTTCATCACTGTGCGAGCATGCTCGAGGAATATCTCTTCGCCCTCTTTGAGAGAGATTGAATTGATGATGCACTTCCCTTGAACGCAGCGCATGCCGGCTTCAAGAACCGACCATTTGGAACTGTCGATCATAATGGGAACGCGGCAGATATCGGGCTCAGAGGCGACCAGATTGAGAAAGTGAGTCATACACTGTTCGGAATCGAGCATGCCTTCGTCGAAGTTGATGTCGATGATGTTGGCGCCGCTCTCGACCTGCTGCCGGGCGATCGCAAGTCCCGCTTCGAAATTGCCTTCTTTAATGAGCTTGGCAAACTTAGGCGAGCCGGTGACGTTCGCTCGTTCGCCAACCATATAAAAGAGATTGCCCGTTGCACTTATAACGAGAGGCTCAAGACCGCTGAGTCTCGTTGAGACCTCGAGCGAGGGCAGGGCTCGAGGTGCTTTGGTTTTCACGTGCTCAGCAATGGCTTTGATGTGCGGCGGGGTAGTTCCGCAGCAGCCGCCGACGATGTTGATCAATTTGCTTTGCGCAAATTCTTCAAGGAACGAAGAGGTCATCGCCGGGGTTTCATCATAGCCCGTGTCGCTGAGAGGATTCGGAAGGCCGGCGTTCGGATAACAGCTGATGTAGCAGTCAGCGATTTTCGAAAGGGTTTCAATGTAAGGACGCATCTCCTGAGCGCCGAGAGCACAGTTGATACCGACGCTCAGAGGCTTAGCTTGGCGAACCGAATACCAGAAGGCTTCTACGGTCTGACCCGACAAAGTCCGGCCTGAGGCATCGGTGATCGTTACCGACAGCATGATTGGAATGCGGAAAGGCTTATCGGCGAAATACTTATCGATCGCGACGATTGACGCTTTGAGGTTGAGCGTATCAAACACCGTTTCAGGCAAAAGCAAATCGATGCCGCCATCCATCAGACCGCAGATTTGTTCGTAGTAGGTATCGACCAGTTCATCGAAGGTCACCGCACGGAATGCGGGGTTGTTCACGTCGGGTGAGAGTGAGCAGGTACGGTTTGTTGGTCCGAGGGCTCCCGCAACATAGGTGTCTTTGCCCGTTTTTCGTTTGAATTCGCGTACAGCCTCTTGCGCGAGTTCGGCCGCTTTTTTATTGAGGTCGTAGACTATATGTTCGAGCTTGTAGTCGGCCTGAGCGATTTTGGTTCCGCTGAACGTATTCGTTTCGATGATGTCAGAACCGGCCTCAAGATATCCCATATGGATTTCTTTGATGATGTCGGGACGAGTGAGACAGAGAAGATCGTTGTTGCCTTTGAGATCGATGGGGTGATCGGGAAAGAAACTCCCGCGGAAATCCTGCTCTTCGAGCTTGTACTGCTGAACCATCGTACCCATCGCACCATCGAGGATAACGATTCGTTCGGAGAGTAACTTTTCGATTTCCTGGCCGCGCTTCGAGTAAGGCT
>JAZKGL010000270.1:0-4531 GCA_040385935.1 Bdellovibrionota bacterium | reverse complement strand
TCATTTATGTGAACTTTTATAGATTTTACGACCTCGTTCTTGAACTAACAGATCTGCGCGAAGAGGTCACGGAAATCCTGAATTCCTATATTCAGGGTACACTTGGGTGGCTTTTGCTCGCCTTTTTTGTCTACTTTTTAATCACTGTGGGCATCTCGGTATTCTTCACCCATAGGCTCATCGGACCGACCTATGCTTTTAGGCGTCATATCAAGGAACTCTCGCGGGGCAATTACCGAAGTCGCGTGTCGCTTCGCAAGGGCGATGCCTTCACCGAAGTCGCTGACGATCTTAACGAGCTGGCCGAGAAACTGTCTCAGCGCTAGAGAAAGGTGAACGTCGTTGAACGTTCAAAGTAGGCCTTTGGGCCTTGATTGGTTCGCGTCTGCGCTCAATGGCAAAGACTCGCACAACGTCTCCTCTGGGCTCACGCAGTTGGTCGAGCAAGAGGAATCGAGATTAATGTTTGCCAGAGCGCTGAAAGGGGCCTTGGCAAATCCCATTCCTCATGCACCCGATCGCATCGCCCTCCTTCATGACGACATCCGCACTCTCGAAAAAACTTTGCGTCTTAGACTCAGCATGCTGCCGCTCGATCGGCCGCAGGCTTGGTTTCGCACGAGTCCGCCGATGGATAAAAGTCCGATTGCGTCGACCTCGTGGCATGATCCCATTTTTCTAGCCTTTGAAGAATCACACGCACACACAGTGAAAAAGGTTTTGCCGGAACTCTGGGCGGCCAAATATATTGCTTCGTCCGACTACGATCCTGGATTTTCGCTGTGGGGTCGCTTGCTCAAGATGAATCTTAAGCTTCATCAGTTGAATCATCTGCCCCCGCCTTTTACCGATATCGCTTTAGAGGATATGCCTGATGCGATACCCGATGAGCTGCTCACGCCGGCTTTGTCGCAGTACGGGGCTCAGCTCGCGGCGCGCGTCAAAGCTTGTCAGAAGGATTTGGAGGCGTGTTATGGGTATTTGTGGTCGCGTTCCGAATCCTTTCTCGTCGCGCTTCACGTCCAACACATCGCCCGCTTATCGCGCAGTGGGTTTGCGGGCGGCGCAGTGGCTGGCGGACGAAAACTTTCGCCCCTTGAGGACGCTCTCAAGTTTATGAACTTCTCGCGTTTACCTAATATCGACGATCTTCGGACTAGATATCGCACGTTGGCGCAGACCATGCACCCCGACCTCGGGGGAAATGAAGAGCGATTCAAGCTTCTAAGTGTGCATTATCAAGCTCTTTTGAAGCAGCTTCAGCGGTTTTGAGTAAGCCAATATCGCAGCCGACTCTGAAAGTTGACTCTTTTAGTCAAGTTAGGGAATTATGGGCTTGCGAGGGGCTTACAGGATTGTTAATCCAAAAGACCTCAGTCGCTAAAAAACGTGCGAGGTCATCTACTGTGAAAGCTTTATTTCCCATCTTCTCGGCCCATCCCGAACTCGTCTATCTCGATAGCAATGCCACGAGTCAAAAGCCGGAAATCGTAATCGAAGCGATCAACCGATACTATCGCACGCAAAATGCTAACGTTCACCGTGGCATTTATCAGCTTTCCGAAGACGCGACGCGCGCCTTTGAGGAAGCACGAATCAACATAGCTCAGTACCTCAACGCGGAAACGCGCGAGATCATCTTTACTCGCGGGACAACGGAAGCCGTGAATCTGGTCGCACAGTGCGGAGGAGCCGCATTCCTAAGGCCAGGTGATGAAATTCTATTAACTGTGGCTGAGCATCATTCTAATATCGTTCCTTGGCAAATCGTGGCCGAACGTCACGGCGCGAAAGTTAAATTTATTCCTTTGAACAGCGATCGTCGTTTGGATTTGGATGCCGCGCGATCTTTGATCACGGAAAAAACGCGGTTTGTGTCTCTCGGCCATGTTTCGAACGTCCTCGGTGTGATTCATCCTATACGCGAGATCATAAAAATGGCTCGCGGCGTCGGGGCTTTGACGATGATAGACGGCGCGCAAGGTGTTCCCCATCTTCGGGTGGATGTGAAAGAGCTTGATTGCGACTTCTATGCTTTCAGTGGACACAAATGCTTCGGTCCTACCGGAATAGGTGTTCTTTACGGCAAGAAAGCTTTGCTTCAGGTGATGCCGCCCTATCAGGGTGGTGGTGATATGATCGAGCGCGTGACTCTCGAAGGATCGACTTGGAACGAGCTTCCAAGCAAATTCGAGGCGGGAACGCCGCATATGGAAGGCGTAATCGGTCTTGGGGCGGCTATCGAGTTTCTAAAGTCGATCGATCTAGAAAAGATTCTAGAGCATGATCAGACGCTTGGCCGTCAGCTCGTGCATGCGATTAAAGAGGAATTTCCTAAAGTTAAGATTATGGTTGAACCGGGCCCCGATTGGGTAGGAACGGTTACCTTTGCCCACGAATCGATACATCCTCATGATCTTGCCGCTGTGTGTGATGGTGAAGGCATAGCGATTCGTGCAGGTCATCACTGTGCCCAGCCGCTTATGGAAGTCTTGGGTGTGACGGCGACAGCCCGTGTTTCTCCCAGTCTTTACAACGATGCCGACGATATGAATCGATTCATCAAAGCTTTGCGTAAAGCGGAGCAGTTATTCTTAGGATAAGCGCCGATGACCGAAGAGTGGAAAGCGCTCATTCTCGACCATTATAAAAACCCTCGTGCTTACGGCGAACTCGAAGATTTCACCGCCGCAAGTGAACAGCATAATCGCACCTGCGGCGATCATGTGAAGGTCTATGCACAGCAAGGCGTCCTTGGACGCTTTGGATTCATAGGCGCCGGCTGCTCATTATGTTTGGCCAGCGCTTCTTTGATGATGGAGCTGGTTCAGGATAAGACCAAGGCGGAAGTCTCGGTCATCGCGGATGAATTTCGTCAAATATGGGAAAACGGGCTCGCCGATGACGAAAGCCGTGATGCCTGGAAAGCCTTAGCGGGATTAAGGGCTTACCCGGTTCGTTCGCGCTGTGTGAAGCTCGCTTGGCAGGCATTGGACGAAATACTTTTGAGCTGGGTGTAACCTCATTCTCAGCAAAAACGAATAAGATAGGGAATCGACTTTCACCTCTGAAAGGATTTTCTATGTTTAAGATAATCGCTGCCGTCGCCGTTCTCGCAGGTATCGCTGTTGCGGCTCCTCAGTTACAGAAATCTTCTGTCACGGAATTACGTAAAAACCTTACACCTATTCAGTTCGAAGTCACGCAGCGCGATGGCACTGAACCTCCTTATAAAAATGAATACTGGGATAACCACAAAGAGGGCATCTACGTGGACATCGTGTCTGGCGAACCTCTGTTTTCGTCAAAGGACAAGTTTGATTCGGGAACGGGTTGGCCAAGTTTTACGCGGCCTATCTCAAAGGAAAGTGTTGTCGAAAAGTCTGATGTATCGCTGTGGGGCAAACGGGTTGAGGTGAGATCAAAATCTGCGAACTCGCACCTTGGGCATGTGTTTGACGATGGCCCGGAGCCAACAGGGCTTAGGTACTGTATGAATAGTGCTTCGCTGCGGTTTATACCGGTGGATAAGCTCGAGGCCGAAGGCTTTGGCGAATACGTGAAGTTATTTAAGAACCCTTGATCGTGCGGTAAAAGTCTTTGAACGGCTGCATGTAAAGCGTCCAAAGCGATTGCCGAGCGTTGGACAGAGGCGAATCGATGAGTCCGTATTCTAACGGCTCACTGATTCGCCTTGGATCAAAATGAGTCTTGAACAGGCGATCCCAAATCGCGAGACACACACCAAAGTTTTTATCATAGTGAATCTCATTGGTGCTGTGATGAACCTGATGAGCCGCCGGGCTGATAAAGAAGCGCTCGAATCGCCCGAAGTGAATCCAAACCTGTGAATGTCTGAGGTTCGCGCCAAGAAAATTGAACGTGAAACCCAGTACTTCCGTGCCTAAGACATCCCACGCGGTTACCGATTCCCCAATGCAATAAAAGAATACCCCAATCACTAGGCCATAGGTCAGTGATGTGCGTATGCGTGCCGTGATGATTTCAACCGGATGCGTGCGGAGCAGCGTGAGTGGCGTGAGTACGAGTGCGGAATGATGGGTTTGATGAAAGACCCAGAAGAGCGGCCAGCGATGCTGGAGGTAGTGCAGATAGAAACGCGCAAAGTCATCGGCCAAGAATAAGGTCAGCGTGAAAGCGAGGCTGGCTAAGGTCGTCGGAACTTCAAGGTTGGGCTTCCCGCCAATGATATATGTGAGGGCAAGTGAGATCGCCGCGGCGATGCCAACCGATGTGAAAATCGAAGTGGGGAGAAGTATCGTGCGAAGGATCGTGTTAATCGCGATGATCTTCATATCGGCTTTGGATGAGGCGTGAAGCCATATCTTCTTGGAGAAGAGCGTTCGCCACCGCTCCCGCTTATCCTGGCCGGGAATAAGAACGAGTAGAAGCAAGGCACCTAGAATATTACCCCAAAACAAACGTTTGGACGGGTCGAGGACGGTGAACCCTGATTCAGTTAGCCAGTCTAAAAAAGTGTCGAAGTTCATGCGGATAGATCCTTCGGTTT
>JAZKGL010000269.1:0-16115 GCA_040385935.1 Bdellovibrionota bacterium | reverse complement strand
CTGTCAAACGCCAATCGATCGGCAACTGCTGGCTCTACGCGCAATCCACCTGGCTCGAGTCGATGCTGAAAACCACCACCGGGGAGAACGTCAACGTAAGCGAAACCTACTGGACCTACTGGGACATGTATCACAAGCTCCTTCGCAATCAGCCGATTCCCGAAGAAGAACTCAATACAGGCGGAACCTGGGGCCTCTCTAAATCCATCATCTTAGAATACGGTTGGGTGAAGGAAGAAGATTTTATCCCCGAAGAAAAAAACAAAATGATGTCGGAATCTCAAGCCTGTGCTGAGGACTACATACTCGCGCAAGGCCGTGAAGGAGGAACCCTCTTCACTCAGGAACGCACGCCTGAGCTTCTGCGCAAGGAGCTGGATAAAGCCTTCAGCTGCAAAGGTAAATATAAATTCGATATGAATGCCGCCTTTGCCAATCGACAAAAAGCCGAAGATACAAAACTCATAGATGTCAAAACCAAACAAGAGAGTTCACTGAAAGACTGGTTAGGCCGCTGGAGTGAAGCTTCAGTCGCTAGCACCAACAGCTGGGGACGCTATGAAGGTAAGAAGATTCCGAGCGTGTCCGAAGTCGGTGCTTACAAACAAATTGAACAGCGCATTAAAAAAGCTCTGAACGATCACCAGCCCGTGGTGCTCTCGTGGTTTGTGTCGTTTAACGCTGCGAACAAAAAAGGACTCTTTAACATCAGCACCCTCGCCGATAAAGGAGAACTTGGTTCAAGCGGCGGGCACATGATTGTTCTTTATGATTACACCGTGAAAAATGTTCCAGGTAAAGACGTTCTCGGCGAAGGCGATTTGAGTGAGGAAGACAAGGCGCTCGCTCTGCAAGGGGACCTTGATTATCTCGTGGTGAAAAACAGCTGGGGTGCCGATCGTCCTGATCGGCCATGGCTCAAAGACGGTTATTCCCGTCTAAGCTGGGATTATCTGAGTGCTCGCTATGAGAACGAATCGGGGACCTACTCCACATTTATTCGCGGCGTGGTCTTTCCTCCAGGATATTGATTTTTCCAATAGACAAATAAAGTCATAGAGATAGGACCTCAGTAGACAAATGCTCTGCTGAGGTTTTTATGCTCTCGATCTTACAATCCTCAATGCGGCATGAGCGTTTAGCTCGTTTTGCGGCGAAGAGAACATGATGGGAGCAAGGACATGGCGGCTATTTGGAAGGGTTCTATCAGTTTCGGTCTGGTTAATATTCCGGTGAGCTTGCATAGCGCTGTTCGCGATGACCATATTGCATTTCGCATGTTGGAAAAGGATACGCTAAGTCCCATCAACTACGAGCGCGTTTCCAAAAAAACCGGCAAGACCGTACCTTGGGCCAAGATTGTCAAAGGCTTCGAGTATACAAAAGGAAAGTTTGTCGTCATCTCTGACGAAGATTTCCAAAAAGCCGCCACAGGCACAAGCAAGGCGTTTGAGATCGAAGATTTTGTACCCGAATCTCAAATCGATCCCCGCTTCTTCGAAAAGCCGTATTATGTTGTGCCAGAGGGTGGTTCGGATTCCGTTTATGCGCTACTGCGTGAAGCTATGATCGAAACCGAAATGGTCGGCATCGGTCGTCTGACTATTCGACAAAAGCAGCATCTGGCCGCTGTCAAGCCTCTCGGTAATGCGCTGGAAATTAATCTTATGCGATTTGCGGACGAAATTATTTCTGAGAAGGAATATGAAATTCCAAAAAAAGAGAAGCCTAAGCCTGCGGCCCTAAAAATGGCCAAGCAACTCATTAGCTCCCTCTCCAAAGACTTTGAGCCTGAGCAGTATCGCGATGAGAATCGATTGAATCTAGAAAAACTCATCAAGTCTAAGACCAAAGGTAAAGAAATCGAGTTCGACGAACCTCAGGAACGCAAAGCTACAGGTCTTTCCGATCTTATGGAACGTCTACAGGAAAGCCTTGGCAAACGTCCTACGCCTCAGGCGCAAGTCGCGGCTCGGAAAGGATCGGGTAGTTCAAGTAAATCCAAGGCAAAGTCAAAAGCCAAAACAGCGACAAAAACCAAGACGACTCGGAAGAGCAAGGCTTCGAAAAAAACACGTAAGAGGGCATAAGCATGGCACCCGCACGAACCGCAGCGCAGCTTAAAGAATATAACCGCAAACGCGATTTTAAGAAAACCGCGGAGCCGGAAGGCGCGATTTACTCAAAAAAGTCGAAGCGTCTCGAATTCGTCGTGCAAAAACATGAGGCGAGCCACCTTCATTACGATATCCGTCTCGAAGTTGATGGCGTTATGAAGAGTTGGGCGTGTCCTAAGGGTCCATCGTTTGACACGTCTGTGAAACGTCTTGCCGTTCAAGTTGAAGATCATCCGACCTCATACAATAGTTTCGAAGGGAAGATTCCTCACGGCCAGTACGGTGGCGGAACTGTCATGGTTTGGGATATGGGCTACTACACAGTCGACGATCTTGGCAAAGGTGAGGACCCCGAAAAGAAAATGCGTGAAGGTCTGGAGAAAGGTAAGTTGGCCTTTACCTTTCATGGAAAAAAGCTGCGAGGCTCCTTCACTCTGGTGCGAACCCGTATCGCTCCGGGTTCTAGCAAACCCCAATGGCTTTTGATTAAGCATCGTGACGATGAAGCTGACCCAAGCTACGATCCCGTTGCCGATGAAGCTGTCTCAGCAAAAACTAAGCGGACTATGAGCGAGATAGAAACTGAAGGCGATGTCTACGGAGAAAAACCCAAGACGAAATCAAAGGCCAAAGCAAAGACTTCAGTTGCCAGCAAAAAAAAAATCGCCAGTTCGTCCGAAAAAGAAGTCTACCTAAAGCCTAGAGATAGAGACCGGCAGACCGAAGTCATTCGTGAGTCGATCAAAGCCAAACGCGGAATAGGCCGAAGTACAAAAAACGCCATTTCAACGGCACTCAAACCTATGCTCGTTCACAAAACACCGGAACTTCTCGAAGGTACGGAATACGTTTACGAGCAAAAACTCGACGGTGTTCGCCTGATTGCCTACACCGACGGAGATAAGTGGACCGTTATCTCACGGCTGGGTAATGACAAGAGCGCACAGTTTCCTGAGATAGGCGAGAGCTTGAAGAAACTCTCGAAAAGAGCTGGCGGCCCTATTATTTTAGACGGCGAAGTTGTAGCCATCGATAAGAAAGGCCTGCCGCTAGGCTTTCAGGAACTCCAAGGCCGCATTCATCTCGACGATAGAGAGGCGGTCCAAGCAGAAATCAAAGCGACTCCTGTCGATTTTTATATTTTCGACGTTCTATTAGTCGGTGAAGTCTCGCTGCTCGACGAGAAGATGATTGATCGCCGCGAGGTTTTGGAAAAGCTATTTGCCAAAGGCAAATACCCTCACCTAAAAATCAATCCTATCGAAAAATCTGCTAAGAAGATGAAAGCCCGTGCGATTAAAGGGGATTGGGAAGGGTTGATTATTAAAGATATCCATTCCCCCTATCTTCCTGGTGTGCGGACCAAAAACTGGTTGAAATGGAAGATGGTGAAAAGAGAGGAACTCATCATCTGTGGATGGACTGCTCCTCGAGGCACCCGAAAACATATAGGCAGTCTGCTGCTTGGATACTATAGCGACGACAATAAACTTATATTTGCCGGGCATGTCGGTAGCGGGTTTAATGCTAAGTCGCTCAAAGAAGTTGTGACGGCTCTCAAAGAGTTAGAGCAAAAAACATGTCCATTCGAGAAGAAACCGGCAACCAATGAAAAACCCCATTGGGTCAAGCCTGAGTTAATTGCCGAGGTTAAATTCCACGAATGGACCGACGAAGGCAACCTCAGACATGGAACATTCCTCGGTATTCGTGACGATAAGCGGGCTAAAGACATTGTGCTGCCTGAGAGAGAAATCGAGGAGAAAGACGAAAAAGCCGTCGAAAAACCAGAGGTGAAGAAAAAGACGGCTAGCAAGAAAAAAGTCAGCAAATCGCTTGATCTAGCGGCTCAAATGGAGTCGATTAAGGAGGAGGGTGGAAAGCGTGGAGAGGGCTTACTGACTCTACCGAAAGCGGAGCTGAGGGTTACGCATCTCGACAAGATAGTCTTTCCTAAACCAAAGATCACTAAACAGGACCTCCTGCAATACTACTCGGACATGTCTGAACATATCCTTCCCTGGATGAAGGATCGTCCGCTTGTTATGCGTCGATTCCCTAACGGTATCGAATCGAAAGACTTCTATCAACAGTCGCCTGATGACGATACGCCGGGCCGAGTCGTGACTCTAAAAGGTGATGAAGGCGAAAGCCAACGACGCTTGATTGGTGGTGATCTTGTGACTTTGCTCTATCTCGTTCAGATGGGCTGCATTAGTTACGACCCTTGGCACTCACGTGTTCAAAGCCTTAATTTCCCCGACTATACGATCATTGATCTGGATCCCATCGACGGAACCAAATTCGAAACAGTACGATCGGTGGCTCTATCCTGCCTGGATTTTATCGAAGAGAAGGGTCTCTCGGCCGGTATTAAAACGTCTGGGGCAACGGGCCTCCATATCTATCTTCCTCTCCCTAAGAAAACGAATTTAGAAACAGCTCGCTTGGTAGCGGAGATCGTTTGCGCAAAGATTGCTGAAGAGCATAAACACGGAACGATCGAACGAATGGTCAAACGAAGACCCAAAGGTTCGGTCTACCTCGACTCTCAGCAGAACTATCTCAGTAAAAGTGTAGCCGGCGTGTTTGCGGTTCGCGCACGTGTAGGAGGGACCGTTTCCACGCCTATCACGCGTAAGGAACTCGAAGCGGGTGTGGTCCCTCAAGATTTTCATATAAGGAATACTGTCAAGGACGCGAAGAAGCGCGCGGCTCTATGGAATACGGCTATGGAAACACCGATTGACCTAAGCGTGCTCACAAGCGAATAGGAATTATCCGGCTTTTTCTTCGAGGTTTGCGGGCAAGAGCCATTTGTTGAGAGTCGCTACCAGCTCTTTTTGATTGATAGGCTTTGATAAATAATCGTTCATGCCTGCAGCCAGACACTTTTCTTTGTCGCCTTTAATAGCGCTCGCCGTCATCGCCACAATGGGAATGTTCTGACAGTTGAGTGAGGCGTCCTCGCGAATACTGCGCGTAGCCTCATACCCGTCCATTTCAGGCATCTGACAGTCCATAAGAATAAGGTCGAACTCAAAGGACCGCAGAGCCGTGAGAACTTCCAAGCCGTTCGCTACAGCCGTCGCGCGATAACCCTTATTTTTCAAAATGGTCAAAGCGACTTTCTGATTGATGATGTTATCTTCGGCCACCAAGATGCGCGCGCCCAGGGCGACCGGTTTCACTTCAAGAGTCGGCTGTGCATCCACGTCTTGACGTTTATGCGCACGTTCAATTGGAATATTAAACCAGAACGTCGAGCCTTCACCTAGAGAACTGGTGGCGAAGATTTCGCCTTTCATCAGCTCGACTAGTTTTTTCGAAATGGACAGTCCGAGACCTGTTCCGCCGAATCTTCGAGTCGTGGACGCATCGGCCTGACTAAAGGCTTTAAATAATTTACTCAGTGATTCGCCGCTGATGCCTATACCCGAATCCTTAACCTCAAACCGAATGCTCTGGCCTTCATGGGCAATGCGGAACCGAACATCGCCTTTAGCGGTAAACTTCAAAGCATTGCTGATAAGATTGAGAAGTATCTGCCGAATGCGACCAGGGTCGCCACGGTACATATCGTGTTCGTCCAAGGTGTTATCAACCAAAAAGCGCACTTGTTTGCGTGAGGCTAAGGGCGCGAACGTTCGGCTAAGTTCATGAATCATTTGCGTCATTGAGAAGTCGACAACTTCGAGATCAAGTTGCCCCGCTTCAACTTTCGAGAAGTCGAGAATGTCGTTGATGATGGTGAGCAGAGCGTCGCTCGAAGTCTGTACACTCTCGGCATAATCTTTCTGCAAGGGACTTAAAGGAGTCTCTAATAAGAGTGTCGTCATACCAACGATACCATTGATCGGCGTGCGTATTTCATGAGACATGTTGGCTAGGAACTCGCTCTTCATCTGAGACGCTTCAATAGCCGATTTTTCCCGAATCTCAAACTCAGCGCGTTTCAATTCCGCCTGGGTATGCTCGGTCGTGTCAACACCGAGCCCGATCACTCCGCCGCCTTTAGCTGGACCGATATAGAGCTGAAAGGTCAGCTGACCAAAGTTACCTTCGGCCTTGACGACTTCACCTTCCAACGCACGGCGCGCAGCTTCCAAAACCCAAGGGAATGCAGAGTAGAGTTCGAACATGGATTGCCCCACGCTCTCGTTCTTCTCTTTTTTAAGGGACTCGAGAGCCTTACCTTCCGAGAAGGTGATGATGCCCTCATCGTCTAGAGTAAAGACAACGATGGGAGCATGTCGCAGAATCGCGCCAAGGCGTTGTTCAGCAAGAATGAGAGCCTTCTGCGTCTCTTGACGGATCGCTGAGGTTTCCTCTTTCAACGCTGTGATATCGCGAGCCACACCATACGTTACATGACCGATAGGAACTGACTTCCACGATAGCCACTTATAATGGCCATCTTTGCAGCGGTAGCGGTTTTCAAAGGACTGAATCGTATTTCCCGCTTGTTGGTCTTTGAGAGCTTGAATCGTCGGCTCAACATCATCTGGGTGAATATAGTAGAGAGCGTGATTGGAGATAAATTCTTCCGGGGTATAACCCAGTATTTCCGTGACGACAGGATTCACACGTTTAAAATAGCCATCGGTATCGGCGATCATGATCATATCGAGAGAGACTTGGAAGAACTGCTCGCGTTCCATTTCCAAACGTTTTCTCAAAGTAATATCACGCATAATGCCTGCGAAGAATTTGCCTGAGTCCGAGTCCCACTGGGAAAGCGTTAACTCGAGGTCGAATTCCTCGCCCGACTTAGTTAACCCGGATAGTTCGACAGTCGTCCCAAGAACCCGTGTTTCGCCCGTGTCGCGAAAACGCTTGAGGCCATGCGCATGCGCAGATCGATACCGTTCGGGTATCAAAATGGAAAGGGGTTTGTTCAAAACCTCGTCTTTTGTATAACCAAAGAGCTTGAGTCCACCACTATTGCAATAGATGATGACGCCTTCTTCATTTGAGACGACGATAGCATCACTGATCGAATCAACCACAGATTGAAAGCGAGATTCGGAATGCTCAAGTTGATCATTGAGAGACCTCTCAGCATAGGCTCGCAATTCGAAATGCTTGATAAGCGCAGAAATAATGAAAAGCACGAGAAGGGCGAAACTAAAAAAGAGTATAGCATCCACAAGACGGAGCGATGCGCTCTCAAGGCCCAAAGTTCCTTGATCGAAGCTCGTAAACACTTGGCGGAAGAGGACAAGCTGAATCGCAGCGGCAATGCCAATCCAGGTCTTTCGCTCACGATTCTTTCGAATCATGCGTATATTCACGACTGCCACTCCGACTAAAATCAGAATGGTGAGACTATGAATTATGATCGCCGGTTCGAACACTCTGTCCCCTTAACGGTGCACTTGTCAATTCTTTATAAATTTGCGAAAAGCCTTCGCTTGGATTTTCGTCGGATTCCGGAAAAAACTGAGTGATTTTTCGGTAACCCCCTGACTTTACTCTCTATTGGCCAATGCTTGGAGCGGGATGATTCCTTAATACGGGGGTATTCACCACCGAGGGCTTTGTATTTTGAAAAAAGAGTAAGAATGGTTCATTTGCGGTACCCTTTGGGGATTCGGGTAGAACATTCGTTTCAGGGTGAAGTAATCTAAGTCCAGTCGATCAAGCTACCAAAGGCACTAGGAACATGAATAAGATTTTCGCGTCGCATTCGGAATCCGCAACACAAGCGGCATTTGTTCAGGCTGAGTCAGTCCAGGGCGGCTGGGAAACCTCTAAAAATACAAATATCAATAGCAAAGCCTACAGTGAGTTTCCTGCCCATGAGCTACCCGAACTCTTCGTGCAAATCCCAGCGCCGATGGCTATCCTCGTCGGTCGAGAGAAAGTCTTTCGACTCGCGAATCCACCCTTCGTCGAAATGATCGGTCATGATCCGGTGGGTCACACGATATACGAAGTGTTCTCAGATAAAGAAGGCTGCTTCAATCTGTCGATGCTCGATGCCAGTTATGCAACAGGAACTCCGTATCGCGTTCAGGAGTGTCCGATTCCGCGCCCGATGGAGGGCAAAACGATTTACGTGAACGTCAGCTTTCATCCTTTCAAAGACGGCCCCCGAGATGAAATGGGAACCTTTGTTTTCTGTCAGGACGTGACGGAACAGGTTGAAGCTAGACAAGCCATCCGCGAGAGCGAAAACTATTTTCGCAGCCTGGCCGAAACCCTACCTCAAATCATTTGGACCGCAAAGCCATCGGGTGAGATCAATTACACCAATAGTCAGTGGACCGACTTTTCCGCGTCTCCTGATTCAAACTGGGTGAATCAGGTTCATCCTGAGGATCGTCGTCGAACACGGGAAGCTTGGATGCACTCTGTCCATAGCGGCGAGCCCCTGGAGATCGATGTCCGTTTTCGAAGTCGGACCGGGGTCTACCGATGGTTTTTGCTCAGGGCCGTATCGTCCAAAGATGCTCTAGGACGCATAGTCAACTGGTATGGATCGGCGACGGATATCGAAGAGAGAAAGCTTCAGGCTAAAGAACTCTCGGAAGCTAAGAGCGAAGCCGAACGAGCGAATGCCACGAAAAGCGCATTTCTTGCCAACATGAGCCATGAAATTCGCACGCCGCTCGGGGCGATCTTGGGATTCACTGACCTGCTTCGTGACCCGGGCATAAGCGCTGAAGAAAAGATGGGCTACCTAGATATTATTAGTCGTAATGGCAAATCTCTGACTCGCGTGATCGACGATATACTCGATCTCTCCAAGGTTGAGGCGGGTCATCTTGAGATCGAGAAAACCCCGTTTTGTATGCCTGATGTGTTGAGCGAGATAGTCTCCTTGTTTAGTGAGACCGTAAAAGCGAAAGATCTTTACCTAACCTTAACTATAGATTCCAATGTGCCGGGAACAGTCCTATCGGATCCGGCTCGCCTTCGGCAAATACTGATTAATATTATTGGCAACGCCGTAAAGTTTACAAGCGTGGGTGGAATCAAGGTCAAAGTCGAGTCCTCGCCGATTGGCGATCGCACGGCCAAGATTATTATTTCCGTTTCCGACACGGGACCTGGGCTTATGCGTTCTCAGCAAAAAAAGCTCTTTCAACCTTTCACACAGGCCGATAACACGACGACGCGAAAATTTGGAGGCACCGGCCTGGGCCTCGCCCTCTCGCGACGACTCGCTCAGGCGATGGGCGGTAATATCGGGATCTCAGCCTGCAAGATCAGACGAGGCTGCACCTTTCAAATCAGTATCGAAGTGGGTTTGCCCGAGGGCTTGGCAGTAGCGATGTCGCTATCCACACCTACCATTGCGGCTAGCCTACAGCCTAAAGTTTTGAGTCATGCGCGTGTTCTTTTGGTTGAAGACGCTGTGGACAATCAGGTTTTGATTAAACGAATCTTGACTAAGAATGGTGCCGAAGTTGATTTGGCAAGCAATGGTCTCGAAGGGATGCAAAAAGCACTCGACGGCAAAGGCAAATATACGATCGTGCTGATGGATATCCAAATGCCTATCATGGATGGCTATGAGGCGATTCGCAAACTGCGTGCTTCGGGTTACCGAGGTCCTGTCTTTGCTCTTACGGCTCACGCTATGGCTGAGGAGCGAAAGAAAACGCAGGCGGCCGGCTATGACGGCCACCTGACAAAACCCTTAGACACGGATGTCTTGATCCAAACCGTTAGAAAGTTTAGTTAGATTTAGCGGGCCATTTTCCGATTGGAGAAATTTGTTCAGATACTTTGCCGTCACGCTCTTTGTTGATTTGGCAACGGTATCGGGAGTGCCCATAGTCACGACTTGGCCGCCTTCTTCTCCTGCACCAGGACCCATATCAATGACCCAATCACTTCCCGAAACCACGCGCATGTCATGCTCAACGACAACCACGGTATTGCCGGCATCCACAAGTCTTTCGAGTTGAATGAGTAGCTTTTCGACATCGGAGGGATGAAGACCCGTCGTGGGTTCATCGAGGACATAGAGTGTGTCGCCCCGATTCATTTTTTGCAGCTCAGTTGCAAGTTTGATGCGTTGAGCTTCTCCACCCGACAGCTCAGTCGCGGGTTGACCTAGGCGCAGGTAACCAAGACCAACTTCCGAGAGAACATGCAAAGCTCGGGTAATGTGAGCTTCTTCTGAGAAGAATGCGTGGGCGGCGTCTACTGTCATGCGTAGAACTTCGGCTATGTTTTTATCTTTATAGGTCACTTCCAGAGTCTTGGCGTTATAGCGCGCGCCGTTGCAAACTGAGCAAGGCGCATAGACGCTCGGTAGAAAAAGGAGTTCCACCATCACAAATCCTTCGCCTTCGCAGTTCTCACAGCGGCCCTTTGCGACATTGAAGGAAAAGCGTCCCGCATCATACTTTCGAGCCTTGGCGAGTTTGGTCGCCGCAAAGATCTTGCGAACATGATCGAAGAGGCCGGTATAGGTCGCAAGATTTGAACGGGGTGTTCGGCCGATTGATTTTTGATCGACGCGGACCAGGCGTTTAATCGGTTCTGCGCCCGAGCTTATTTTGCCTTGGAGGTCTTCGATCACTTGTTTTTCCAGTTCTTCGCCTTCTTCCTCCTCGCGCGCGACCTCTTGTCCGAGATGCTCGGCGACGAGTTCGACAAGCGCTTGGCTCACAAGTGTGGATTTGCCTGAACCTGAAACGCCTGTCACGCTGGTGAATACGCCGAGTGGAAAAGCGACATCTAGATAATCCAGATTGTTTCGCTTAAGGCCTTGCAGCTTTAACCAGGACTTTGGTTTGCGCGGCGTTTTGCGAGGAAGCGTGCTGCCGCCAAACAGATACTTGGCGGTTGCCGAATCTTTGATATGACGAATGCCCTCCGGCTTTCCACTGTAGAGGATTTGCCCGCCGAGTTCGCCGGCTTTAGGCCCGACATCCACTATCCAGTCTGCGTGGTGAATGACATCGATTTCATGTTCGACGACAAATAAGGAATTACCAGACTCCTTTAGCTTATCTAGAGCCCGCAGTAAGGCTTCGGTATCAGCGGGGTGGAGTCCAGCCGATGGCTCATCTAAAACGTACACCACACCAAACAGATTAGAGCGCACCTGTGTCGCGAGCCTTAGCCTTTGAAGTTCGCCAGGCGATAAAGTGGGTGTGCTGCGATCCAGGGAAAGATAGCCGAGACCTAGATCGAGCAGCACGGTTAGACGCGCGAGCAGATCGTCCGCGATCCGTTTGGCAACGAGGGCTTGTTCGGGATGGTCTTTTTGCAAACGTTTGACTTCGGGCGCGGTGCCATCAGCGAAGGGTTTAAAGATAGCAGCATAACGTTTTAACGGAATCGATGAGAGATCCGCGATATCAAGACCGGCAAAGGTCACCGAAAGAGATTCTTTGCGCAAACGTTTGCCATCGCATTCGGAACAAAGCGTACTCACCATGTATTTGGCGACACGTTTTTTCATCAAGGGACTTTGCGTGTTCGCGAATGTTGTGAGGATGTAGCGGCGTGCACCGGAAAAATTCCCCATATAGCTTGGTTCTTCTTTTCTCTTCAAGGCCCGCTTGACTTCGTTTGCTTCAAAGCCTGCATAAACCGGAACGGAAGGCTGCTCTTCGGTAAAGAGTATCCAGTTGCGATCCTTCTTCGGCAAATCTTTCCAAGGCGTGTCGATGTCATAACCCAGGGTGACAAGCATATCGCGGAGGTTTTGCCCATGCCAGGCCGGGGGCCAAGCGGCAATCGCGCGCTCACGAATGGTTAGACTCTCGTCGGGCACCATCGATTTTTCTGTGACTTCGTAGATGCGACCAAGACCATGGCAGGTCGGGCAGGCGCCCTCGGGTGTGTTTGGAGAAAAGGATTCGGCATATAACAAGGGTTGTTTGGATGGATAGTTACCCGCGCGCGAGTAAAGCATACGTAATAGGTTTGATAAAGTTGTCACGCTGCCCACGCTGGAGCGTGTCGTCGGCGATCCTCTTTGCTGCTGAAGAGCCACGGCTGGTGGCAGGCCGTCGATCTCATCGACCTCTGGGACCGACATTTGATTGAACAGTCGGCGGGCGTAAGGAGATACAGATTCGAGATATCGCCTTTGGGCCTCGGCATACAAAGTTCCAAAGGCCAAGGATGACTTGCCCGAGCCCGACACGCCCGTGAAGACGACGAGGGCATCGCGAGGAATCTTCACATCGACGTTCTTGAGATTGTGTTCGCGAGCACCCCTGACTTCGACAAAACCCTTTTCTCGTTCATTGCCCGATTTTGCCATACGCCAGATTTCCTCAGTTTTGGTTTTCGTGAATAACTTTCGATGAGACTGCGTGAGTGGTTTCATCTTTGCATACCTACTTCTGAACGCAAAAACTCTGCCAAGGCGTTCGAATTCACTCAAATTCCTTTTAGGAGCAGCAGCCATGGTTCAGCCCAGTTATCCTCACACTCTCGAGCTTAAACATTCCCGTCCGCATTCGCGTCAGGAATTTAACCCCGACGGATCTCCCCTTTTGCCTGGCGATCCCGAAATATCGACGCTTGCGCCGTCTGATCTTGCGCCAATCGACAGTCATGCGAATGATGACGATAGTCGACAAACCGAGCAGCCAGGAACTGAGCCTGTGAATGAAGATTCCATCATTCGTAAGGAAGTAAAACCAGGGCCTGGCGAGCCGCATTGAGCTTTTCCTAAAACAGCTCTGAAATTTTACCTTTATCCGATGCTTAGCTGATTGCATGCGTACCGCATACACTCATCGGCTATATTCGTGATATTATAGGTATTCATTTCAGAACTGAAGGATTCGCGATATGAAAAGGTCTTATCTCTTTTCGAGTCTTTTCGTGCTCATCGCTGCCGGTGGGATAGGGACATATTTTTACGGCGACACCATCCAGTCGATTCATCCATCGAGCAACGTGTCCGCAGTCGTGCCTCAAAACCAACAGGCCGTTTACCGGCTTAATTTTACCCTCAATCAAATACCCCATAATGCAAATCCTGTGACGCCTTACCGTCTGAACGGTAAGTTCGTCGTTTATGCGGATTCTACGGGCGATCTTATTTCTGAATGGGGTGATCTCACCGAGTTTGCTGTACTGGGCGTGCCCGCACAGGAGGACGTCGTCACCGCGATGATCGGCGAACCGCAAGTCACGCGTCGCGCGAAAAACGGTGAGTTGGAACACTTTATTGGTGGAAAATTCCCGGGGCGTTATTTAGGGGTTCAGCTCAACATACTCGATAAGGCTTTTATCAATCATCCTGAGTTTCGCAGTGAGCCTCTGACTCGACGCGAACGAGACGAGTTTGGTCAGTTCAATGTGCAGTACACGTATAAAAAAGCTTCTGATGGGCAGTCCTATACTGTTCTTCGCCGTTGGCTCCAATCAACCGATAGCAAATCGATCATCGATGCGGGCGCTAATTCTTTTGAATATACTTACAATAATGATGGCCAGCTGCAAAAAGTGAATGGCACCCTGACGATTAATTTCAAGGTTTCTGGTGGTGCGGTCGATGTCTACACGACCGAATTTGCGATGGAACTCGATAGCCATGAGCCGACTCAGGAGCAAAAGGTTACGCGTTCGACACGCGATCTTCCGAGAGCCGATCTTTCCCGTGCGGAAATCGCCTCGCGCACCGCTCTCGCCACAGCAGACGATGATCAGATCACTATGCCGTCGATCGAAAATATCGATCAAGCTTTAACTCGTGTCGATGCTTATAAAACCGATTCGCCGGGTAGCGAACAGCAAGAGATTTTTCAGACGATTAAATTCGGTGTGATGGCGAATCCTGGCGAAGCCAATAAAATCGTCGAGAAGATTTTGAGTATCAAAGGTGAAGACGAAGATTCGGAAGCGAAGAGTTCGCTGCTGTTTGGGGCTCTTACGGCAACCAATTTACCGGAGGTCGCCGACTCGTTTGCGGATCTGGCTCAATCGGAGTGTCCAAATAAAATCTGCAAAGTGCAGGCTATCACTTCGCTCAATATTCACGACAATCCTAGTGCAGCGAATGGGAAAACGCTGATACAAATCGCGCATTCAGGGCAGGATGAAGATATCGTTTCCTCGGCTTACCTGGCTGCAGGATCGGTCGCAAGTAAAACGAGTGGTGATATTCCTGAGGTTACTCAGTCGCTGCTCGCTGATATTAAGACTGCGACTGAGGATCGTCGAGTGACCGTAATTCAAGCGATGGGCAATCACGGAAACGCCGACTATTATCCCGTTCTCGAAGCTGAGGCCAAATCGGAAGATACTTTTGAACGGTCTTCGGCGCTTTATTCCCTGCGTAACATTTCCGTCGATGGGGCAACGCAAGCTCTGATCGCATCTTTGAATATTGACGACAGCGATATTGTGAACGTTAACTCGCTCCGAGCCCTTGCGCAAAAGCCTTTGTCGGCCCCTGAGCAATTCAAGGTTGCCGAAGCCGTCGTTGGAAGTACGGATAAGGATGTGCAGGCCGCGGCCACCGATCTTTTGCTCAATAATCTTCGGGCGAATGCGGACGGGTCAAGCGAAGCCATCGCTGCCTACAAAGAGAAGGCAAGTGATCCCGATTTGAAAGCCTATCTTGACGAAGCCATGGACGATATCAAACGCGACAAAGAGAAAGACAGTAACTACCGTTAAGGCGCGAGTCACCAAGACTAGGTTTTCCATCAGAGGATAGATCCATGAAAAATCTTATAAAAGTCGAACGTCTCGCGCTCATATTCGGCGCTTGTTTGCTTGCATCGTCGTGTAAACAGGTCTCTGATGAGACGAGTTCCGCGCTTAAAAACGATGCGGGTAATAAAGAAGTCGATAACAAACCCACTGAGCAATTCAATTTAGCCGAATATATCGCCAAAAAAGGGATAGGCGGCGCCAACTTTAAAAATAACATCAAGGGCACTCAGTATATTTTCTTCAATTCCAATGAAGAAGAGAAAGTGGATACAGCGAACAAAGCCGAAGCAGCTAAGAGTAAGAACAAGACCGCGCTGTATAAGCCTGAGTTCGAACTTCGCATGAACGGGACTGTTACATCCGATTCTAAGAAAGCGGAGTTGAAGACGATTTTTTGGATCGATGGATCACTTAACGGGAACAAAGTTTACGCGGGTGGAAATGCGATCGAGGCTTCGATGGTCGGTTCGGCGAAAAAGCAGATCACGATCAAAGGAGGACTCAAAGCCTTTGGTAAAGATCTGATCAGTCAGCAAGTGAATCTTACCAAGCCGTTTAAGGTCACGAAGACGATCGATCTTGAGGTTAAGAAAACGGTGCTTGGTGTTCCTAAGCTTGCCGGTATCGAGGTCGGGGTTAGCTTTGTGGCGAATGCTACCATTGCGGGTGAAACCGATTATTTGGATACGCAGTCGGTGACGATGAGTATGGTTCCTTCGGTCAAGGTCACGGCTGGTCTTCAAGGAGCTGTGAAGGTCTTAGCTTTTGCGTCGGCAACGGCTAAGGGCACGGTGACAGTTGTTGATGGAAAGATGCCTTCCAGTGCAACGCTTGGTGGCCGTGCGGCTTCGGGTGCTGATTACATTTATGGGAATGTGGCGTTCCAGCCCACATCGTTTAGTGCATTGAGCGGTGAGATTGTTATAGGCGCGAAGCTTTCGACCAAAGGCGCCCCGCTTCCGAAGACCGTTGAAGCCGCGATTTGGTCTCCGGCAAAAACTGCGATGGCAACCCTCAAACAGAAACTCGATATCAGCTGGGAATGGATTTATAAAGTTTGGGATTCGCCTCCATTGATCAAGGTCAAGCTTGGTTCGGGATACTCCAGCAGCTTCTTCCTCGCGAGCAACGCAAAGGCGGCCTGCGCGGCGCCCGCACTTGCCAAGCTGGTGCCTGGCGTGCAAAAGGAAACGGCTAAGGATACGGCGGATTTTAAAGCGGTGGGTAATACTGTGCTCGCTTCGGTTAAGCTGATTCAAACGAAGGCTAAGGCGGCCAAGGGTACTTGTTCGGCAGGTGGTGCAGCGAAGACGCCTGCGAAGACTCCGGCTAAGAAATGATGGTTTTTGA
>JAZKGL010000268.1:0-2645 GCA_040385935.1 Bdellovibrionota bacterium | reverse complement strand
CCGAACAGATTCTCCGCTTTAGCTGCTTTTCTGACGTACCTAAAGACAAAGATGCGGACGATCTCTTCGACACAATTTTTGCAGCTTACGAAGACGAGAACTTAACGGAAGAGCAAGACCACACGGTCGAGTTCCTTCTTCATATTCAAGAAGAAGAAAGTCCGTTCAATTTAAGTCGCGCTCTTGAGGTGTGGAACACCGACGATCGCACTCTGTTCCTTAGCATCGTCAAGGAAATAAGCGATAGCATCGACGACGACTAATCGCTCTTGATCTTTTTAAAGTGATAATCAAAAGAGGAACCCTTCATCGGAGGGTTCCTCTTTTTTATTCCGGGCTTTGAAGATGGGTCTTGGCCACGTGTTTGACTGTCGTCACCGGCATCGTCATGCGGTCGGCGATTTTCTGAAAACTCAGGCCTTCGCCTCGGAGCTGGCGAATCGTGTCGATCTGCTCAGTGCTCACCGTCCGGGGCCGACCTAGCGTGACACCTCTTTTCTTGGCGGCGGCTAATCCTTGCTGGACACGGCCGACGATTGTATCGCGCTCGATCTCGGCGATCTCCGAGAAGGCGGCGAGCATCGTTCTTCGAAACGGGTTATCGAGGCCGAGGTTTAAGACGGCTTGGGTAACGGAGATAAACCCCACGCCCGCCTGATCCAGAGTTAATAGGATTTGAATAGCTTCGGTTGCATTACGGCTCAAACGATCGAGTCGATAGACGATGATCGTATCGATTTTGTGTTCGAACGCGGCCTTGAGGAGCGCTTGATACTCTTTCCTTTGGCTGTTCTTGCCTGATTGTCCGTGATCTTTAAATTCCGTTAGACTGAGCGGTCGCTTGTCTTCGGGGAGGGTATCGAGCCAGCTTTTTACCGCTGATTTTTGTGACGCCAAATCTTGGCGATCGGTGGATACGCGATAATAAACGCCGACATGTTTCATCTACGACAGACCTTTCCCAAGTGATGGGTGGTAGTTTGGCAAAACCTGCAGAGAGAAGATAGGTTTAGTGAGCGGCGCGATAGGCGAATTTTCTTTCAGGTTCTTCGGTGAGTAGAGCCGTCATCCATAAAAAGTCGATGCCTGCGAATTGTTCGTGACAAGTGGTTCGTCCCGCATACTCGCGCGATCCTCTTTGCCACAGGTAGTCGGCCCGGCGATCGCAGTCTTGAGGGAGACGATCGCGTGGAAATGCGGGCATGGCTAGGAGTTTTTCTAGGAGGCGCGCGCGGGTGGCAAAGGTGAGGGCGCCGGCTGTTCGTAGGCGAAGGTATTCAAAAAACAGGTTCTCGGGGTCGAGGTTATAGAGTTCGCCGGCTGCGAAGGCGCGACGCTGGGTTTGAAAACCAAAGCCCAGGTCTGGGGAAATTTCATCGAGTATGGCGGACAGGCTACGAAATTCGAGATCGGGGTGTCGGCTGATCAGTTCGAGTTCGATCCATAAAGTCATTGCGTTGAGATGGGCGCGAAATCCCGGCTCGGCAATCCAGGTATCAAATTCCACTGTTGAGAATCCGACTTTGAGCGCTGAGGGTAGGCTTTCCTTTGGATAACCGCGGACGAGGGCCATTTGTTTGAGGAGTTCGCCGAGACCGGGGCTGAGTCGGCTTACATAAAAGGGGCCGTCGTCAACGGAGCCTCCGGTTCGTGCGATGATGCCCATGAGTTTGGCGAAGGCTTCGTCGTGTCCTTTGGGTTCTTGACTCAGGGCGGCCATGAGGCCAACGATCATGTCGCGTGAGCTTGATTTTCTTTTGCAGTCGGGGTGTCTAACCCAGCGGCCGTCGGCGTAGTTATTTTTTGCGATAGCTTGCCAGGCTTTGTCGGCTTCTTCGTCTGAGCCTAGTTTTTTGAGGGATGCATAGCGCAGGCTGGAGAACAAAAGAGAGTCGCAAACGCTCGTCGCGCGGCCTGTTGAAAGGTCTTTGCCGACCACGAGGCCCTTGTAAAGATGGGTGTCGTTGATCCATTCATTATAGAGTCGCGCTCGGTTGCGGGCGAGGCTTGCAAGATCGCGGTAGCGGTGTTCGCTTTCGGCTTCGAAGCTTTGGGCGCGGAGCTTTATAAGCGAGGCGCTTAAGAGTTCTTGCCGGAGAAAAAGGTGATAGATCCCCGCGAGAGCGACCGCTCCGGCCAGGACCGCGCTGTAAACCTTTTTCCTCATGTCACCTTCGGGCAACGGTTTGTTTCTTAGGAGTGTATCGGCATTCTTTCGGGTTCCCTCAAGTGAGAGGATGATGAATAAATTGAGCCAAATAACGCTATTGTCCCGGATGCTTATCTGTTACGATCCGGGGACTCGTGGGGTTATTTTCGTAAACCGGGAGCACCCGGACCATAGAGTGGACTAGAGCACAGGACTTATTTTTTTGGAGATCATCATGAAGGTTAGACTTGCTTGCGCTTCGCTCCTTATTGCTTACGCGGGCGCGTCTTGTACGACGACGGATTACGCAGGTGATAAATCTGTTTCTGCTGCTTCGATGGGTGCCGTCGGCGGCGCGGTTGCTGGTGCTGTGCTTGGTAATCAGGTTAAGGGGAGTAAGAATACTCGGCAGAATGCTCGTATAGCGGGTGCTGTGCTCGGTGCTGCGGCGGGTGGGGCTGTTGGTCATGTGGCGTTTGATAAGAAGAAAAAAGAA
>JAZKGL010000267.1:0-6839 GCA_040385935.1 Bdellovibrionota bacterium | reverse complement strand
GGACTTAGGGGGTGGTGGCCATGGAGGCTTTGGAGACCAAGCGGGCAAGAGGTCAATTGAAGACCAGCAGCACGGCGGAATACTTCGCTAAGAATCTGCAGCAAGTAGGATTCTCATCGCCGACGAAAGCGGTGCTTACAACTCTCAAAGAGGCGTTTGACAACTCACTCGACGCCTGTGAAGACAATGATATCCTTCCGACCATCAAGGTCAAAGTGGAGAAGGTCGGCAAAGGTTCGACCAAAAATACTGATCTTATTTATATCTCGGTCCTCGACAACGGCCCGGGTATTCCTGTTAAAGATTTGCCTATGGTTTTTGGCGAATATCTCGCGTCATCGAAGTTCGGTCGCGGGCGATGTACGCGCGGCCAGCAAGGTATCGGTATTTCGGCCGCTACAACCTGGGCCATGCAAACGGCGGCTCAAGGCGTAAAAGTCACGACGCGAACCAAGGGCCAAAAGAAGGCCACGCAGTGCCGCATCGAAATCGATTTGAAGAATAATAAAGGTCTGATGAAAGATAAGGTCGAGATTGACTGGAAACTCGCATCGGGCACGCAGGTTGAATTTTGGATCGATGGTCGGGTTCAGTTGAATGGTGAGGCGGGACTGATTGCTTTTCTGAAAAGCAACGTTCTCGTGAATCCTCACTTGGAGCTTACCTATAAGTTGATGGACGACGCCGAGGTTCATGTTCCGCGTGTCTCCGATAAGTCGCCGAATATTCCCGATGCAACCGCGCCCCATCCTCATACAATGAAGCTCGGCGAATTCATGGGTCATGCAAAGCTCTATGGGAATGCGCCTGTCAGAGAGTGGCTGACGACCGCCTTTTCACGAGTGACGAAGGCGACGTTCGAAGATCTGACCGCTAAGCACGGCATCGCAAAGAAACTGTTTGACCAGTCTCTCAATAATGTTGCGGAAGGGGATTTTAAGGCTCTTTTCGCAGCGATTCAGAACGCTGATCTGCCACCGCCATCCACGGGTTCGGTCTTGGCTATCGGTGAAGAAGGTTTGGCCCGCAGTATTATGCGGGTTGGAGAAATCGATTATTTCTCGGTCGTTTCACGTAAGCCTGCGATCTGTGACTTCAAGCCTGTGCAGGTTGAAGTGGCCATTGCCCGTATGACCTCACGTGCCGATGCGCAGGATGAGGAAGACGAGACCTCGGAAGTTCTTCGTTTTGCCAACCGCGTTCCCTTGCAGTTTGATAAATCAAGCTGTGCGATTATGAAGTCGATCGGCTCGGTGAACTGGAAATCTTATGGACTCAAGCAGTCACGTAACGCCGCACCGTCAGGCCCTTATATCATCGCGGTTTCGGTGGTTTCGCCTTTCATCAAATTTAAGAACGCCTCCAAAGAAACGATCGATGCGTCCGATGAACTCGTCGAAGAGATTCGCCGTGCTCTGATGCAGGCGGGACAAAGACTGTCTCGTCATTTGAGAAAAGAGCATAAAGAGGCAATGCTTGAGAGCAAGGTCGCGCACATCGAGCAGTTTGCTCCGATCCTGGTCGAGGGTCTTGTGCGATTGACGGAATCCTCCAAGGAACGCCGTGAAGCCGCTCACCGCGGATTGCTCAAAATCCTGGGCCGTGAAGCCAAGGATGCCGAGAACGAGCTGGCCGAAGCCGATCGCAAACTCGAAGCGCACCTCACGCAGAAACGCAAACGTCTTGGGGCCGCTTTTGATCTAGTCATGGCCCGCGAAGACGAGGATGCTGAGGACGTTAAGGCGTCGAAAGCCAAAACTAAGCTTAAAAAAGGTGTGGTTGATGAAGTCGATGTCATCAAGCCAGGTAAAGTGAAGGGCGATGCGATCGCTCACGGCAAAGTTGTCAAAGGCAAGGGCGGTAAAAAAGAAAGTAATGTTAAGCTCGTTGACGACGTGGAAAAAGGTCGCAAAGCCATCGCCAAAGGTCAGACGACCAAACCGTCTAAATCGGTTCCTTCGAAAAAAGCGGTGAAGAAGCCGGAGCCTAAAAAGATGGTAGCGAATAAAAAAGTTGAGAAGACGAAGACCGTCGAGAAAAAAGCCGTCAAAAAACCTGCCGAAGTGAAAGCTAAACCGCAGAAGAAGGCGAAAGCGAAAGCTAAAAAAGTAACGAAAAAAGCGAAACGGAGTTAAGCCCCGATGCGTGGAAAAATTTTACAGAGCGACATTCCCGGACTGACTCAAGAGCTTTGCGAGCGCCTGCTTCGAGACCTTGAACGAGCGAAAAGGCCTGTTATCGAGGCGACTAAGTGTAGTTTGGATAATTCGATTTACAACCACAAAGTCGGCTACCTAACTCCAGGCGAGAAGCGGATTCGCACCGAACTCAACGTCGCCTCGGTGAAGAAGATGTCACGGGCGATTTTTATGCTCGAGATCCTTCTTAGAAATATCGAGACGGGTGCGGTCAACACCAAACGTGAGCTTTACTATATCTCCAAAGGTGAAGTGAAGCATAACAAGCATCTGAAACCCATCGATTTTGGGGATCAGGATGAGTCCGATTCGATTATCGATTTTATTTGCGAAATCATTGAATGTTATCGCGAAGAACTCAATTGTTACGCCAACGACCGAGGTGGGCAGACCTACTCTCAGCAGCTGGTCGTCGAAGAGACCTTGAGTGATGGGGGTAAGGCTGTCATCGATCTGTCCCAATTGGGAACTTCGCCGTTTCAGCCGAAAAATAGACCGCAAAATCTGCAGCTTCGCGCGAAGAAAAAAATCGACTACTGTTTGATCGTCGAATCGGAAGGTACCGCGAACACTCTGGTCGCCAACGGTTTTTGCAAACGCAACAACGCGATCGTGGTCGGTGCTCAAGGTGTCCCCTCGAACGCGGTGCGCGGCTGGCTTAAACGTATACAGGATCAGCTGAAGATTCCTCTTTACTTCTTCGGTGATCTCGATGCGTACACGATGCAAAACATTTTCCGCACCCTCAAAGCGGGCTCGGCGGCGTCCCTGATCCGAAACTCCGATTATTCCGCTCCCGAAGTGCGGTTTCTAGGGGTATTGCCCGAGGATATCGCAAAGTTCGATCTCGATGACTATCCGGTTCAGGAGAGTGATGTTCAGGAAGGTCGCGCTCTGAAAAAGGCGCGGGACGCCCTGGAGAACGATCCGTTTTTCCGAGATAAGCGAAATAAGGGTCTCTCCGATATTCTTCGCTGGCTGCTTGAACACAAGCGTCGTTGTGAGCAGCAGGCGTTTTTTACGGTTGATCCCCGTGATCCAACCATGCCAGAAAAAATTATCGTGGAGAAGATTCGTAAGGGCCATTACGTGTAAATGGGGCCACGGGTAGGGGTACCCAAAAACGATTGGGTTCTTTTCATAGCGCCGAAGTTTCTGTACTATAGGATAGCAAGGGGCAAGCTTATCGAGCGATGTGCGCCGGAGCAAATACAGGTTCTTGTGGAAACTGATTAATACGGATGTTTGATATGTCGCAGCACGATGATGGCTCAATGAAAGCTTTAGTGGAGTTCGTGGCGAAAGCCCTGGTTGACGAGGTTGATCGTATTGAGATCTCCGAGATCACCGGTAACCAGACCAACATTATCGAATTGAAAGTCGCCAAAGAGGACATAGGTAAGGTAATCGGCCGCCAGGGTCGAACAGCCGATGCGATTCGCACGATCTTGAACTGCGCGGCCGCAAAACTCAACAGACGCTACATACTCCAGATCATAGACGAGTAAACCCATGAGTACCAAGCAGGCAAGCGCAGTCATTTTAACTGCGCTGGAGGGTGTTCGACTAAGCACTGAAGAAAAGCAGTGTTTTGAGAATCTTCCTCCTGCGGGTTTTACTCTATTCCGCCGGAATATATCCCCGCACTTCTCCGCTGTTCGCACTCTTTGCGACGAACTCCAAACACTCAGACATCCTAGTGACCCTCAGCTCATGATCGCAATCGATCAGGAGGGCGGGCGTGTTGCGCGTCTTAAGGCTCCCTTCCCTGACTTTGGTCCTGCTATGAACTTGGCTGGCGGTCGGACCGATGGCCCGGCTTTGGTCGAAATCGAAAACATTGGATTCTCTATGGGCGCGACGCTTCGTCAGCTTGGGATCAATGTGGATTTTGCTCCGGTGCTCGATATTCTTACCCGCGAAGACAATGTAGCGATCGGTGATCGGTGTTTCGGTCGCGATGTACATGCTGTGACGGAACGTTCGGGCGCTTTTATGAATGGACTGCATCTAGGCGGGGTTTTGGGTTGTTTGAAACACTTTCCGGGCCAGGGCGATGCGGGTGTGGATACGCATGAGACCGGTGCGCGCATTGAGGCTGATAGAGCTACGCTTTTGACCCGTGAGCTTTCGCCGTTTCAAAAGTGGATTCCTTCGGCCCCGATGGTGATGATTTCGCATGCGGTTTATCCCGCGCTTGATACTGAGAATCCTGCCTCGCTCTCTCGTGCGATCATGATTGATTTGCTTCGAGATGAGATGGGTTTTCGTGGGCTGATCGTGAGTGATGATATGAACATGAAGGCGATCGATCAAAGTCGCGAGCCTTGGTGCGAGGCGATCGTTGCTTCGATTGCCGCCGGTGCGGATATGGTTTTGGTGTGCCGTGAGCTTGAGCGGTATCGGTGGGCGGCTGAGGCGATTGCGAAGGAAGCAGCGAAGAGTAAGCTTTTTGCGGCTCGTTTGGATGATGCGGTCGATCGGGTTTTGATGACTCGAGGCCGGGTTTACTAGATAGTTTTGTCGAAGCTTGGTTTTGATCGCTTGTTGCGATGTATAGTTTTATGCCGACAATAAAATTGGCAGCGGCCTTCGTTTTAATAACTATTATGATTTCAATTGGGTTCTTTTCGCTTCAGTGTTTGATCAGGTCGAAAATGCCGCATATCTGGAAAAAATGGATTGTGTGTTTCTTGGCGGCGAACTTCGGTTCGCCGCCTTTTTTTGGTTTAGGGCTTCGGCGCGGTGAAGATCTCTTCAGCGAATAAGCAGCGGATGAAGCCGTCACCTTTCATGAGAGTTGAATCGCTGTCAGCTGTGTGTGTTGATGGACCGTTAGTCATGCCGGCAGCGCAGATGATGTCGTCTTTGTGCGATGTGAAAGAACGGACTTCTGAGCGACCGTTTTCAGATGTGACGGTTGCGAGGAATTTGGGATCTACTTTGAGGTCGGTCGCGCCTCTCTCGTAGGTCGCGACGTAAGCTTCGCCACCCGAGATGCTCATGCCTTCTGGGTTTTGTGCCCAGTTCCACGAGCCTCCGATGAGGCAGGGTTTATCTTTGAGGCAGAGGAAAGCTTGGGCGCTCGCGCTTTGTTTTTTGGGATCAATGTATCCTTTTACGCCTGTTGAGACTCTGACAATGGAGCGGCCTTTGTCGCTGGCTGAGAAGCTGCGCGAGAGTCCTGTGAGAAAGATTTCATTGTCTGTCGCTGTGAGTGACTGGAGTTGGGAATCGCCAATAGGGTTACCCCAATATTGCCAGTTAGTGTTGATCGGTTGATCTGGGAGTGAAGGGACTTTTGTCACGGCTGCATAAAGGCCCGAACGTCTTTCGTAGTAATCGGTAAGTGCTTCGGTGCCGAATTCTTTTGTGAGAGTGATGTCGTCGGATTCTGTTAGAGATGCGACGACAAGAGTTCCATCGTTTTGGAAGGTGACGTGGACATGGTAGACGCTTGTGAGTTCATTCATGACGTCATAGGTTCCACCCGTGAGACCGACACGCATGGCTACGATAGGTTTTAGAAGGCTTTGCCGAGCGCCAGGGATCCATTGGTCGCCACTGATTGTGAAGCGGTCGGTGAAGAGTGTGCCGACGTTGTTGCGTGCGACAAGAGCGAGTTGGTTGCCGTGGGTCGCTATGCGAGAGACGTTCATCGTGTCAAAGTATTTATAACTCATGGCGAAAATGTCGACTTGTTGGTCCAGGTCAGGAAATTCGGCTTTCGGGATCGCGTGATATTCGATTTTGGGTTCGCCGGTATCGTTTAACGTGATGTGAGCTAGACCGTGTTCGAGGGTTTTAGGTGTTGACGTAAGGTAGGTGAATGATGCGAAAGCGCTCTCACCGAGAACGGCGATGTCCGTGATGTAGATAGTGTCTTGCGTGAAGTCGGGTTTGATGGAAATTGCGGTTGGCTCGGTGAGGTCTGGGTGTTTCCAGAGGATTTGGCGGCCGTGTTCTGAGGTGAGAACGGGAAGGCCGTTGTAATCGTCGAGTCTAAGTTTCTCGGCAAGTATAAGGATGCCCTTGTTGCCGAGGGATTGGATTTTGACAACGGGAAGGCCTTTGAGGTTTGTATCGAGGGTGCGGGGGTCGGTGAGTTTGGTTGCGACTGGCGGAGTGGTTACTGCGGGTGCAACCGGTGTTTTATTGGAATTATGTTGGTTGCAGGCGGCTATAGTGATGAGGAGGCTGAGGGATATGATTGTTTTGTTTGGCATTTTTAGTCTCATGAGAAAAGTTGTTGTTTGAGGGAGATGAGGGTGGTCTCCTCACGTTTGCCCGAAGTTAAAGGGTGGGAGGGTCGTTGTCTAGGGTGGGGTGAAAATTGTTCGTTCTCAGGAATGTAGACGTTCGAAGCGGAACATTGCGTGGGAAACTATGATGCCTTGTCGAGTCTCGACTGTGTGAAACGAGAAATCTGCGATTTGAACTATTTAAACCTCTCCAGTATTGATTCCTAAGGCTGCTTCTGAGGTCATTCAAGTGATGTAAGTCTAGATATCTAAAACGAACTTAAGAACTTTCACACCCGCCACGCAATATTCCGCAGCGCTTTGACTCCTGCCGTTGCATTTGAATGCATGACTTACTCGGCATCAACCTTCGGTCACTTAGAATGATCACCTCTTAGAA
>JAZKGL010000266.1:0-2884 GCA_040385935.1 Bdellovibrionota bacterium | reverse complement strand
TTAAATACCGCCGCCGATCCTGACGCCAGGAACGTTCCAAGAAGAGCGACAAACGAAACCTCAAGGCTCGGGAAGTGATCCTGAGTCATGAAGAGTGCGGGTATCACAGTGACGACCACGAGCAGTGAGATCGTAGGTTTAGTCATCTGAAAATAACTTCGCCAATCCAGAGTCACAGAAGCGGGCGAATCATCGATCGCAGCCGAAAGAGGAAAGGCTTGAGCCGAACTTTTTTGTTCCATTGAAGAATCCTTGGTGCCACCAGCCCATACGCGAAAACGCACGCGGCTGGAGGATGGCTAAGCTTAGAAAGGAGACGCGACATCCATCCAGATCGGGATCCAAACACAAATAAAGAAGAGGATCGGGAACAGGAACATCATGAATAGTAGAGTAAGCCAGCCCTTCGATTCTCTTTGCTGCGTTTCAAGATCTTTGGAAGCCATGAATTACCTCGTAGAGAGTGGATGTCTAAAAGAAGGGATTCTACCATGTTCCGATCGAACCCTCTTTCTATCACGGAGTTTTTAAGTGGCAAAGACATTTTAGGGTCAATAAATCGCGCAAAGCTAGCGGTGTTTGCTCAGCCATCGGTACACTTCCCAGTTTCGCCACACGTTCTTAACATACGAACTTGTTTCGCCAAAACTTAAAGCCTCGGACCACATGATCATATCGGGGGCGTCTCGGCGAAGCATCCATGTATCAACGACATATTCGCCTGCATTATAAGCTGCAATAGCACGTGGCCATTTCCCCTGATAACGCTTGCCAAGATTGGCGAGATATAGGGTTCCAAGTTGTAGGTTCGTGTCGGACTGCTTGAGTCGTTCGGAGATTCCGCTGGCGCTCAATCCTTGAAGACGCGCGAGTTCTTCACCTGTATTGGGCATGATCTGCATCAGCCCGATGGCTCCGACCGGCGATTCCACGGTTTTTCGAAAGCTGCTTTCCTGCCGAGACAAACCCCAGACGAGTTCCGCTTCGATGCCTTGCTTGGCCGCAAACTTCAAAACATCTTCGCGGTAGGCTCTCGGGAAGAAGACGAGCAGCTGCTCGGGATAGTCTGTCCACAATTCGTTATGAATTTGACTGAGCGACGAACTCAGACTGATGGATAAAACATACTGCTCAGCCATGTGCATGAGTCGAGTTGCATATAAGCTGGGCTCGACTTCACGCAAAAGCTTGGGTTTGCCATTCATAGCATCGAAGAGTTCGCTGGCAAGCCCTGGGTAGAGGTCCTTGAACTTCGAGGCGATGACAAATTCCAGGCGATGAAATCTTCGCATGGCATCGGCATCGGTGTTCCACACGCCCCATTCGAAATCTTCAATTTTCGATAATCGGTCTTCGTCGGCTTTTTTAAAATTATCAGTCCAGTCCACATCGGGATCGATCGTAGGAATACCGACCACTGCATAAAAGCTCAGAGGCGCGATACGAGTGAGTTCTTCAAAATCTTTCTCAGCCTCTGATTTTTCTCCCAATTCCAATAGCGATCGGCCTCGCCAATACAAAGCTTTCGTGCGGCTACTGTCCTCAAGATCTTCGGCCAGATAACGCGTGAGACTTTCCACCGCCCGGGCTTTGTCTCCTTGGCGATAAAGATACCAGCCTTCCGACCACTGAAGTCGACCTCGCCACTCCTTGGTGATTCCCGTCACAGCCAACGCATTTTGATTGGTGATCACCGCACCAGCAAAGTCGCCTTGCTCATATTGAATGCGCGACGAAAGAACGTGAAAGCCTTCCACGCGAAGCTCAGAAACCTGAGCTGTTTCCTTCGACGTTTTCGCTAAGGGCTCAAGAATCGCGAGGCCATCCAAACCGTCTTGCACGGCAGCCTTCGCACGAACATAATCACCCTGCATCGCGCGGTTACGGGCCACCCAATAGGTGGAATCGATAAAGCGTTTTTGTTTCTCATAAACCGACCAGCCGAGTATATCGAGAGGCAAATCATTTCGTTTTAAGACGCTAGCCTGAATTGCATAAGCCTCGGTTGCACCGACTCGATCACCAATAGCTTTAAGCGCCGAAATCAAGAGTTCTGCGGAGCGAATCACGCGCGCAGTGTCTTCGGGCGAAGTCGAGAGTTTCTCGGTGGCTGCTCGAAACTCCACCGATGAGCGGCGCGGTTGACCCTCGCAATTAAAAATCAGACCATTCCAATAGACCCTTTGCGCAACGCTCAAAGAGCTGAGCCAGTTCACCCATTTTGCGTCCAAAGGCTTGCGACAAACAGCTTTCGCACGTGCTTCGTAATAAAGATCGTCAGCCTTCGGAAAACTATCGGGATCAGGTAGCGAAGGCTTAGGCACACTCACCGCCGAAGGTGTTTCGGCGAGCTTAAGACCAATTATTTTATCAAGGCGTTTTGAGAGCGAGGCTTTTTGCGTGAGCCCTTGTCGTTTCAGCCAAGGACTCTCTTCGCCCTCCTTAGTCACCGAAAGAAGTTTGCTCGCGACAAAGTCAGGGTTATGGCCATTGGCCAAATCAATCTTTGGCTGAAGGTTCGCCCAGCCCTCGAATGCGGCCTTACCCACCGCACCACGATCGAGTTTTAAAGACTTTAGCCAAAAGGCTTCCGCCTCCACAAACTTTTGTTGCTCCTCAAGAGCACTCGCCTCAGCCATAGCCAAAATATCTTCGACCATAGGCCTGAGCGATTCATCGTCTTTAAGAATCTTACGCATGGTTTCAAGCGACTGAAGCGGAGTCTCCGCGCCCGCTTTCGCACCGGCATCTAGTTCGATAGGAACAAGCGCCCGATGAGAATCGGTGGCACAGGCCGTTAAGGTCAGAGTGAGGAGTGACCCCCAAACCAGCTGCGACAGAGACTTATGCTTCCACTTAGCCATAAAGCGAACCTTTCACGACC
>JAZKGL010000265.1:0-10806 GCA_040385935.1 Bdellovibrionota bacterium | reverse complement strand
TCGCGGCTATGAGCTTTTTGAGTTTGGGAACGTTGGTTGGCTGTAATAAATGCAGTGGTCCTTCGAAAACTGCTGAAACACCAACATCTACGCCTTCAGCGACCGAAGGCGGGAAAGCTGCTGAGGCAACCGAATTGAAGATTGAAGAAGTACAGGCCGGAACAGGCGACGAAGCGGTTGAAGGAAAAGAAGTGACTGTGCATTACACAGGGACTCTGACCGACGGCAAAAAATTTGATAGTTCGCTCGATCGCAACGAGCCTTTCACTTTCCGTCTTGGAGCCGGCATGGTCATCCCAGGTTGGGAACAAGGTATCAAAGGCATGAAAGTCGGTGGAAAACGTAAATTGACGATTCCTCCCGCTCTTGGATACGGCGAGCGCGGTGCAGGCGGAGTCATTCCTCCTAACGCGACTCTTTTGTTTGACGTTGAACTCCTCGGCGTAAAATAAGTTTCGTTTTCGCATAAGAAAAATCGCTCTTTCCTCGCGCGGGAAAGAGCGATTTTTCTTTGGAGTCAATCAAGGCGTATAAGGGATGGCCGAGTAATAATAGTCAACCGAAGTCCCCGTGCCGGCACCGTTTTCAATACCTTCACCTTTGACCGTTCCGGTGTGAGCGGAGGTTTGAAAGGCGGCAAATCCATTGTCGGCTGACTTCATCGTAAGCGTGCCGTCGGCGTTGACTTTGAAATCTGAGACGGCGTTTGCGTAGCCAGAAACACCGGTATCGCCTGATCCATAACTCGGCGTTGATTCATTGTAATACTGGCTGAACGAAGCCCAAAACGGGGTGCCGTCCGCGTTTTTGATGATCTTGACGATGACATTGGCATCGGCTGCGTTGATGTTAGAAATAGCCGATTTAGAATGAGCTATTTTGTAGTAATCAACGGTGGGTGTCGTCGTACCAAAGTAAGGAAAAACGCTGATGGTGTTGATGCAAAAGCCTGGGCCACTCTGAGTTGCGGTCGAAATATCAGCGGCGCAGCCGCCAAGACCTGCGGATGTGTTGAGCCCGAAATAGGCAATCGACTGCAGATTGGAGAACATGGTCATCGTTAGAGTCGTTCCTGTCGGGATCACTTCTACGTCGGCACTTTCAGCCGGCGGTGCGGATTCTGCAACGACAACATCCTGAGGCAGATTCATGGTGATTCCACAGCCTCCGCCTGATTCGATTTTCACTTCGCTCTGGGCTGCGGCACTAGTTGTTACCCAGGTGCCAGTGACGGCTTTATCTGCGGTGTAATAGGTTACGCCCGTGGAAAGAGTCACGCTGCCTTTGAACTTTACATAACCTTGTCCATTTGGAGAGCAGGAAAACCAAACCTTGTTGTAAGTTCCTGGGGAAACAGGGAGCGAGCTTAATTTGGCTTCGAATGCGGCGACTGAAGCTGGGTCAGCGAAATCCACCTCGCAGTCGGCTGCATTCGTGCTGCAGGTGTAGAATTGATTCGAAAGATTATTATCGCCTTGAAGGACGACGGTTGAGACCCAGATTTTGTAAGAGCTGGGCGTGAAAGAGATATTCCCCGCACCGAGTAGATTAAAGCTCGGTGTGCCTTTCTCGGTAAGCGAAGGACTTGATCCCGCATTTCGAATTTTGAGCGACATCGTCGCCGCCGCCGAGTTCTTATCGTCGTCGTCATCCTCTTTACAGGATGCGGCTAGGGTTAGACTCATTAGCAAGGATAGGAGCACTGACTTGCGCAAAAGGCTTCGCATAAATCCTCCGAGAAAAATGGATGAGTCAACACTCTAACAGCTTGTGATTTAATAGGGCATTAATGCTTACGACTGGCGATCGCCTCGACCCAGCGTTTGGATGCGTGCAGGATTTCCGCTTCGCTCAGGTTAAGGGCCGGCATAGGCATGCCGGGGTTAAAGTTCAGCATATCTTTGAGGCCGCTCAGTGGAACGTCGGCTTTCAATCGTTCGATAGCCGAGCGTAGATGCTCATTGTCGCGATTTAAAAGGTCAAAACACTGAGCGGTGCGTGCTAAAGCACTGACGACATCCTCTCGGGTGTACCCGTATTCATTGTGAAGCTGCCTGCTGATCGGCCAAATCATGTCGTCGCTGATAAGGCCCCAGGCATGAAAATGCAGGATGACTTCGAAGTAGTGATCAAAGGGCAAAACGAATTCGGTCAGAGGTGGCGCCTCGACCAGTTCGTAGCGAGGAGCCTTGCGGATCATTATTCCGGCGACCGAAATGTCTTCTTTCTGCAGCTGCAAGTAGGGTTCGAGCGTAGGCAAGACCTCATCGTGAACGCCGCCCAGGCTAAGGTATTCGCGGTAGCCGCTCAAGCTCAGCTTTTTCTCTACGAAGAGTTGAACCCCAAGATAGATGAAGGCATCGAGTTCCGCATTGTCACCGATTAGAATAAATCGGGCGTCTTTCGGGGCAAGACTCATTTGTTTGAGGATCGTAGCGGTTTTATACGCGACGTGCTGCTTTAGAAACTTGAGCTTTCTCGTCTTGATATTGTAAGCCTGATTTTTGAACGTATCGCTTGTCCAGTCGAGTCCATCGATCGCAAGCTTTGACCGAATGACCCGCCGGAGTTGGGGTGGTGAAGCCGATAAAAAATGAATCGCGTTGGGCTCAAGTCTTGTATCACCGCCGTAAAAATTTCCCCAGCGAGCGGCCAGCAGTGCGACCGGGGCCCCTGTCACCGTCACCTTTTGCTCGGCATTCTCAAAAGCGATTTTAAGCATCGCAATCGGTGTTTCAAAGCGTGTCTCAATATAGGTCTTGTCGATATCGCAGATGACCTGGATCTTCGCCTCAGGCTCCGCTATGAGGTATTCGGTGCTGATCAGTTCGTCGAGCTGATAGCGGGCATCGGTTTGATCACTCATAGTCTTTCCTTTGGTAATTTTTGATTACATTAGCACGAAATTGAATTTGAACCGATTCAGATAAGCCGTATTTCGCACAGTAAGATTTATCTAAATATCTAAGACTACTTCCAGTCTTTTCCTAAATAACTTTCTTGTAAAGAATTCATTGGTGCAAGGCGATAGAGAGCCTGGGCCCGTTAGCCCCATGATTTCTTAGAGGAACGGACATGCAAAAGAGAGTACTCGTGAGCCTTGTGCTCGCATTAAGCTCCTGTAGCCGGGTGGTCGCGCCGAGCGTTCCTAATGCTTACGTACCGACGACGGCCGACGCTCGTCCTACGATAAAAAAGGGCAACGTCTACACAGGGGAAGACGGCTCGCTCGGTTCGATTGCCGGCACGCTTCCTTCGGGCGCGGAGACCGATCCTTTGATCACAGGCGGCACTGAACTCCCGATGATGAACGAACCAGTCGTAAAAATGCCTGAAGAGGTGCCGATAGAAACCGACCCAAAAGTCCCTGTTGATCCTTTGCCTGAGCCTCGTTCCTTTCGCACAATAACAGTGATTCCCACCGAGAATCGCGGGACCTGGGAAGGTTTTGGCGCAAAGCTTGGGGCCTGGGCAAATGCCGTGGGCGCGAGCGACTATCAGGACATCTATGCTGATCTCTTCTTTACCAATAAGAATACGGCTTTCACCAATACAGTTTTGCCGGGACTCGGTCTGAACATCGTCCGCTACGGGATCGGTGGAGGTGGGCGTGAAAGCGATATCATGGATAGAGCGGAGATCAATCCGCTTGATCTGGCCGCCTATCGCGATGTCGAAGGATTTTGGATTGATCCTATCAGTGATGATCGGGATTCGATGAGTTTTGATTGGTCGCGTGATGCAAACCAGAGAAGTTTGCTGCTTGCAGCTAAAGAGCGGGGGATCTCAAACTTTGAATTTTTTAGCCTCGCTCCTATGTGGTGGATGACCAAGGAATCTACCACGGTTGGCGGAACGCTGCAAAATCCACAGGCCTTTGCGAAATATTTGAGTTCGGTTGTGCAGTATGCACGCGATGATTGGATGATTCCGGTCACATCGCTTGCCCCGTTCAATGAGCCGACATCGGATCGCTGGACTTTGAAAGGCAGTGAACCTGGAATCAAATTAAATTCAGCTGGTCTAGCCGCAATCCTTGTGGAGCTTTATAAGGAATTCGCGGTCCGTGATCTGACGAGCACGGTGACTCTATCCGGATTTGATGAGGGCACGCCGCGCGCGGGGCTTGTTCTTCAAGAGGAGCTGAATGCCAAGAGTCCAGACGTGTTTGAGAAAATCAATATACACACATCTGATCGCGCTGGGCCTTCGCGCGATGTAAAATCGAAAGAGGCGTTAAGAATTTCAGCCGGCGAAAAAAGGATTTGGGTGTCTGATCACAGTGATGGAGAAAGCGATGGTATGTCGCTCGCCACGAGTATAGTGGAGGATATCCGCAGTATGAAGGCCACAGCGTGGATCTACGGGCAGCCGGTGGATACGATGAGCAGTCGCGGGCTTGTCCTTTCGAACTTTGATATGAGCGATGCTGAAGAAGGTGTTCGTGGACGACCGATCGGCATCTCGGTTAAGCATTATATTCTGGCTCAATTTTCTCGGTTTATTCGACCCGGGCAGCAGATCATTGGAGGGAGCGACGATAAAAGTCTTTTGGCTTATGATGCCGAGAGTCAGAGGCTTAGCGTCGTGATTTTGAATACGACTAAGCTTCAGCAGGATGTCGATATCGATCTGAGTGCATTCAAAAGCTGGAGTCAAAGCATCGCTCATGTCGTCACGCGCGGGGACGGTATGAAGGTTTGGAAGGCCAAGTCGGTTGGTGTTTTTAGTAAGAAAATTCGTGTGACGGTCGAGCCGGGTAGCGTGTCCTCCCTAGAGATTCCTGAGGCGCTCCTGAAGTGATTAAGAGAGAAGACTGTTGATCAGGCTGAGACCGAGGCGGCCTGCAAGATTGTTCTGGGTGAGAAGCGCGGTGGCCGTCTGAGTTAGGATGTTCGATTGTGTGAGCTTGGAAACTTCGGACGCGTAGTCTGTATCAGCGATACGGGATTTGGCGGCCGCGATGTTTTCGTAAGCGACTTCGTTATAGTCCTTGGCTTTGGTCAGGCGTGATTGTATTGCACCAAAGTTGGCGCGAAATCCGGAGATCGTTTCTAAGGCCTGATCGTAAATCGAGCCGTAGCGACTATCCTCGGCTTCCAGAAATTCTAAGGCATCGGATATGGAGATTCCATCGTCATTTTTGAGCAGTGACGCCGCCGACTTCAGACCAAGGCCTACGGTTGTGGCGATGACATTTTTCAAGTTGCCGAGACTGATGAGATTGACGTTTTGATCGGGATCGTCTGAGGTCGGATCGCCGAGCATGAGATTGGTCGTTTCCGGAGTGCGATCGTCGGCTCCATTGAGCAATGGTACACCGTTATACTCGGTGGTTGTTGTGAGACGATCGATCTCGCTGTGAAGCGCTTGGTATTCGATAAAAAGGTATTTTCGTTCTTTGTCGGAAATGGTGTTTGAGGCCGAAGCCACATTGATTTCCTTCATGCGGATCAGCATGTTGCTGATTTCGTTCAATCCGCCTTCGGCGGTCTGAAGGAGAGAAACGCCATCATTGATATTTTGCTTCGAGGTATTTAGGCTTCTGAGTTTATACTCGAGATTATCGGCCACGGCCCGTTCGGCCGCTCGTGGATCTTGAGCGGTAAAAACTTTACCCGAACTGAGTTTAGCAAGACTGTCGGCGCTCGCACGCGTGTGCTTATCCAATTCATTTAGAATGGAGGTCGAGCCGCTTCGATCGCCGAGTCTGACTGTCATTAGCTTGCCTTTTCCAGAGTGATATCGCCGTCGTCGTCGGCGGTCAGAGGAGTGTCGCTCACGAGGTTGATGTCATCTTCCCCGCTTTCACTTGCGTGTAGGGAAAGAGTCGGTGTGCGTGAGCGCAGGAGTTCCAGATTGGATTGGCAGTAGCTTACGAGACGGCCGAGTTCGCTCGACGTGTTTGCGTGTTTGCCTTGAGCGGTTGGTGTAGCGGTCATGACCGCGCGATATTTTTCATCCCAGCTGGCACGAAGAGACTGACTTCGCGAGAGGACTTGAGTTGATTGCTCCATGAGTCCACGAAGACCTTCGGTTTGGCCAGAACTCATTCGCTCAGCATACTGAACGGCAAAGTAGTGACGGCTCATAAGTCTTGAAATGCGATCGGTGTGAACGGCTAGTTGATTGCTCTCTTGATGAACCAAAGCGTTCATTTGATCAAGGTCATCGAGGCTACGAAGGAGCTTTTGGGTCATACGCGAGACTTCAACGCCATGTTTTTCGATCGTTTGAACATCGATACCGTGCTCGTTGGTAGCGCTGATGATGTCAGCGAGTTCGCCGCCGACTTTGTGAGAGAGAACCATTGTTTCACGGCAACGAACTTCCACGTCCTGAATCCGAGAGTGAGCCGTGCCTACCGACGAGTTGGTTTTAGCCAGGCAGATGGAAGCCTGGTTGGCTTCGGTTTGGATGGTTTCGAGTAGTTCTGTGATCGTGCGTGTCGCGGTCGAAGAGCGCGCAGCTAAGGAGCGAACTTCGCCAGCAACGACCGCGAAGCCTTTGCCTTGTTCCCCAGCTCTTGCGGCTTCGATGGATGCGTTGAGTGCGAGTTGGTTTGTCTGTTCCGCAATATCGTCGATGACGTCGATGATATTGACGATTTCTTCGGCGCGCTCAGAGAGGCCACGAACCAGTTTATTTGAGAGGTCGACGTTGCTGCTTGATTCGGCCATAGCCGCGATCAGTTGAACAAAGAGGTCTGTCGTGCTTTTGCTTTCTTTGTACATGCGATCGACGTCTTCGGCTGCTCTATGCGAGTGACCGCTATGGGTCTTATGAAAGTCGAGGGCTTTGGTGAGGAGTTCTTGATTGGCATTTTGAGTCTTCAGGATCATCTCTGTTTTTACGCGCACACTGCTGTGAGCTTCTTTAAACTGCGCGAGCTTTACGGAAAGAGCGTTCCATTCAAGGCGAGAGGCGCTTGAGAAATTTGCGAAGTCGTCGGCTTGGCTCGTGAGCCCGCGTAGGTTATCGAGAGCCTTTTGGTTTTGTTCGGAGAGGAGTTCGGTTTGAGATTTGATAAAGACGAGGTGGCCCTCAAGGGCCACGATATCGGAGGCATCGCGATCAAGGTCGGTGCGCTGCGCTGAGCCTGAGCTGCGAGCGGATTCGATAGCTTCGACTTTTGCTTGAATGCGACCGAGGTCTTCGAGCGTTTGGGCAAGCATGAGTTCAAAGTTTTGATCGTGTTCGGCCGTGAGTTTCACGGTTATAGCGCTTTCTGTGTTCTTCTGGAGAAGGGTAGAGACGAGGCTTAAGGTCGAGAAGCCTACGGAAAGGAGCATGAAGAAGGCGGCGATGTGCAGAGCGCGTTCCTCGAGGAGTATGGCGCCATCGGCGAGGCCATCGATGTTTTTGGAAGCTTGTTCGACAGCCTTTTGTTCTTTGCTATCCGTGGGGAGCAAAGTTGAAAGGTGAAGGAGGCCTTCCGAAGTTTGTGACAGACCGTTGGTGCGGTGGTAACGGCTTTCGCTGTTAAGTATCCAAAGAGACCAGATTAGGGCAGCTGCGCTAAGCAGCCACGTGAGGCTCTTGAGAAAGTTGTGTCGCGATTTCATGGATGCCGCTCCTCGACTCGGAAAATTCCAAGGGTAAGGATCGGCTCGTTCGGGGATATCTTAAGAGTTAGGGGTGTTTGATGTTGAGAGGCAGGAAGCTAACGGCATGAGATATAGGAAGGTTTTAGAAGAGTTTTAGAAATGATTAAAAATGGATGTGAGATGATACTCGATCAAATTTACTTACCATAACCAGTTTCTGGTATTTGAGTTTTAATCTTAACGGCGCCCCGTAGGACTTCGGACGCCGTTGGGTTTAAGCCTCAGGCGTGTAGACCATACTCCAGGTCTCTTTCCTTTGCGAGGGGTTCAACGAATGGACGGCTTTCTTTCAATGCTATGGATTTGATATTATTTTCTTCGCCAATTTCAAATTGAATTTCGTTCCTCTTTCAGTTGTTGCAACTTTTATTAAAATCCATAACCAGTTTCTAATTCGAAAATAAGGTGAATCTGGATGGTAAAATCAGGTGATCTGTTTAAGTGAATTTTATCGGATACGATTAACGAATATAAGCTCTACCCCAACCTCTAAAAGTATTCAGCAAGTTAGACACGGAGCGCAGTTTGTTTTAATATGGGTTATTCATAGAAAAGGGGTATATCACGATGAGACTGTTAAGCCTTTGCTTGTCTGCTGTAATTGGATTTCATGGTGCTTCATTGCTAGCCGTTGAAACGAAGTTAACATGCCCAGAAGTCGAAGCGACTGAAGCCAAGTGTGTGGAGTATAATGCGGCCTCGGCGGCTTGTGATGCAGAAGTCGATGCCGCTCTCAAAGCGAAGGTCGATAAAGCCAAGACAGCAGCCGATGAGTGTAAAAAGAAAAATGGAATCGGTTATATGCTGAAGTGTAAGAAGGAGTTGAAAGAGTCTACCACGGCTGTAAATACTCCCAAACAAGTGGCTTCGGGACCGGTTTTAAAAGAGCTGGTGAAGAATCCCGCAAGCGCTTGCGTGAAGAGTGAAGCCTTGGGTAAGGCGACTGCGGTCTGCAAGAGTCCCGCGGCTGTCCTCGAAGCTTTGAAGCGCAACTGCATCAAGTGATTCAAGAGCAAGGGGGCGACTCGCGTCTGAATGCCCCCTTCGCATACCAAAATTCCTACCTTTTTATCTTCGCGCATAAGACTTTCGAAAATCAGAAAAGACCACCCTTTGACAATTTCCCCCCAAATTTGCTAAGTAATCCCTAGTAAGAGGAGAAAACCCCCATGACACTCGACAATAACCAAGACCTAGAAGGCTTAAAACGCATCGGTAAAATCGTTGCAAACTGTCTGCAGTTCATGGGGAATAGCATCGAACCCGGCATGAGTTCCCGCGAGTTGGACAATCTTGGAGCCCAGTATCTCGCAAAACACGGTGCCCGCTCGGCCCCGATGCTTGTCTATAATTTCCCTGGCACGACCTGTATCAGCATCAATCACGAAGTCGCCCACGGCATCCCCGGCGATCGCAAAATCGTTGCCGGCGATTTGGTTAACATCGATGTGTCAGCCGAACTCGACGGCTATTTCGGAGATACTGGAGGATCCTTCATCGTCCCTCCCGAATCCCGTACAAAACGCCACCTTTGCGATTCCACACGCCGTGCGCTCGAAGCCGCCATGCTCGTTGCCCGCGCGGGCCAGCCGCTCTCAAGCATAGGGCGCGCGATTGAAGACACGGCTAAACACCATAAGCTTAAAGTGATTCGTAACCTTGGCAGTCACGGCGTCGGCCGCGCACTTCATGAAGCGCCCGAATTCATTGCACCGTTTTATGATCCGCGCGACAAACGCATCTTGAAAGAAGGCATGGTCATCACCATCGAACCTTTCCTCTCGACCGGGGCGGACGAAGTCATGGAAAGCTCCGATGGCTGGACACTCTACACCGATAAAAAACATCTGTCGGCTCAGTACGAGCACACCATGGTCATCACCAAAGGCGCTCCACTGATCATGACCCTGGCGGACGGATTCTAATCAACCCGCCGTGGTGTCACCACCCAAGATGGAAATGATCTCGCCCGTCACATAGCTACTGTCCGCATTCGATGCGAAGTAGACATACGCAGGCGCAATCTCTTCCGGTTGACCTGGCCTCTTGTAGGGCGTGGATTCTCCGAAACTCTTAATGTCTTTAGCGTCTCGATCAGACGGATTTAACGGGGTCCAAATAGGGCCCGGCGCTACACAGTTTACGCGAATCCTTTTATCGACCAGATTTTTGGCCAAGGATTTGGTGAACGCGTGAATTGCCCCTTTCGTTGCCGAGTAATCCAAAAGTTCTTTTGAACCCTCCAGGCCCGTAATCGATCCCGTATTGATAATCGCTGACCCTTCTTTAAGATGAGGCATCACCGCTTTCGTCATAAAAAAGTAGCCATAGATATTTGTCTTAAAAGTTTTGTCCCACTGCTCAATCGACAACTCATCGATCGTTTCTATATGGTTTTGAAAGGCCGCGTTATTCACCAAAATATCGATTTGACCGAAGGTGTCGATGGCCTTCTTTGCCACAGCTTCGCAGAACGAGTAATCCTTGAGATCACCCGAAATCGCGACGGCTTCTCCACCTAATTCCTCGATGACTGAAATCGTTTCCTCCGCATCGGCCTTTTCCTCGGGAAGATACGTAAACACAATTTTCGCACCTTCCTTCGCATAATGCACAGCTACACTACGTCCTATACCCGAATCCCCACCTGTGATGACTGCAACCTTACCCTCAAGTTTACCCGCAGCTTTGTAATTCTCCCCGAGATAGAGAGGCTTCGGATTGAGCTTGCTCTCTAACCCAGGTTTTTTCTGATGCTGGGGCGGAAGGGGGTTTTTGGGATAGCGTGCCTCCTCTGTCGTCGTCATAAATAGCTCCTTTGATCTGGTCAAAACATGAAACGAATCTGTTGAGTGGGCAAGCAAGAGCGGTTCCAAAATATCTTGTTCACAATGGATACCGCAAAAATGGTCTGCCAAAATCCGATCTATTAAATTTTCTAAATATTTAAGTATTTGAAATTATTATATTAAGTGCTTTTACTTGATCAGCGCGGACAAAAGCTTCTTAACGATTTCTCATTTTGATAGTGAAATTCTGTGCCTATTCCTCCCCATCTTGCGGCCGCTCGGATGAACTGTTCTCAGAGATGAGAATGGTTTTTGCTTCGGTACTCCCAACATTCCCCACGGACAGTGCTTTGACGATTCGACTGCATAAGCTTAGGAGGCTTACAAACATGCTAAGGATAGTTCTGCCA
>JAZKGL010000264.1:0-9504 GCA_040385935.1 Bdellovibrionota bacterium | reverse complement strand
GGAGGGTAATTTCAGTGAGCTTTTGAAGGAAAAGTGCCCGCCAGTCGGCGGGCACGGAAAACGTCTAGAGTTCGGCGCGAACGCGTTTTGCAGCATTGACCATCGAGGCCAGAGCTGGCCTGACTTCGTCCCATCCACGAGTCTTGAGACCGCAGTCTGGATTCACCCAAAGCTGCTTTGGATCGAGGACTTTGGCCGCCGCGCGAAGAAGAGTAACCATCTCGTCTTCGGTAGGCACGCGAGGCGAATGGATATCATAAACGCCTGGCCCCACTTCGTTCGGGTATTTGTATTGAGCGAAGGCGTCGAGCAGTTCCATATTGGAGCGCGATGTCTCAATAGAAACAGCATCCGCGTCCATCGCGCCCACGGCTTCGATGATGTCGTTAAACTCTGAGTAACACATATGCGTATGGATTTGTGTGCTATCGGCAACCGATGATGCAGAAATCCGGAAACATTCCACAGCCCAATCCAGATACTTCTTCCATTCCGATTTGCGCAAAGGAAGACCTTCGCGAATCGCTGGCTCATCAATCTGAATAACGCGCAGGCCAGCTGCTTCCAAGTCCGAGACTTCATCACGAATCGCGAAAGCGATCTGCTGACACGTCGTCTTTCTATCTTGGTCGGCGCGAACAAACGACCACTGAAGAATCGTGACCGGACCGGTGAGCATGCCTTTCATAGGCGTTTTCGTAAGGGATTGCGCGTAGCGCGACCATTCGACTGTCATCGGTTTCGGGCGCGAGACATCACCAAAGATAATCGGTGGTTTCACACAGCGGCTGCCGTAGCTTTGAACCCAACCGTTTTCGGTGAAGGCAAATCCATCGAGCTGCTCGCCAAAGTATTCAACCATATCGTTTCGTTCAAATTCCCCGTGAACGAGAACATCGATACCGAGATCATCTTGCCATTTGACAGCTGTCTGAATTTGCTCGGCTACGAACTGGTCATAAACTTTTTTATCAATTTTCCCGGCTTTAAACGCAGCTCGCTTGGAGCGAACATCTGCGGTTTGGGGGAACGATCCGATCGTGGTGGTCGGAAACAGAGGCAGATTGAGCGTCGACTGAGCTTTGCGGCGTTCGCCATAAGCGCTCTTGCGTTTGCCCATCGCATCTTTCAGATCTTTCACGCGTGTTTTCACGGCTGGATTGTGCACGCGGCTCGAAGCTTTGCGGCTGGCAAGTGCTGCGCGGCTGAGTTCGAATGCAGGAAATTTGGTGTGGCCGGCGTCCAAGGCTTTGGCAAGACTTGCGACTTCGTCAAGCTTCTCGGTGGCAAAAGCCAACCAGCTTTTGAACTCGGGATCGAGCTTGGTTTCTGTCTGTGTATCGGCAGGGCTGTGTAGGAGCGAGCACGAAGGCGCGACGATCAACTTATCTTTGCCGCGAACTTCGGCGACTTCAGTCAAAGTCTTGAGTGCAGCATCCAAATCCGTCCGCCAGATATTGCGACCATCAACGACACCAAGCGAGAGAAAAGACGACTTGGGAAGTTTGTTCGCTACAGTGAGAGCTTGCTCAGGGGCGCGGACGAGATCGATGTGAAGACCTTGAACGGGCAGAGAACACGCGAGGTCAAGATTATCACCCAACGCTCCGAAATACGTTGTGAGCATAATCTTTGGAATCGAAGTCAGAGCAGCGATTTTTGCATAAACCGTTTTGAAAGCGGCTTTAGCTTCGGCGCTCAGATCCGTCACAAGACAAGGCTCATCGATTTGAACCCAATCAGCATCTTTGAGCTGATTCAATACATCGCTATAGACAGGTAGAATCTTCTCAATAAGCGTGGTCAGATCTTTTCCGTCTTTTTTTGCAAGAAGGAGAAAGCTCACAGGTCCGATCAGGACGGGACGGGTTTTCACGCCAAGCGCTTTCGCCTCGGCAAACTCATCCATCGGTTTGCGTGAGTGCAAACTGAAGGTCTGGTTCTTTTCAATATCCGGAACGAGATAGTGATAGTTCGTGTCAAACCATTTGGTCATCTCGAGGGCCGGAAGATCGTGACCATCTTTCTGATAGCCGCGCGCCATCGCAAAGTAACGCGTGAGATCAGAATCCGGTAATGCTTTGTACTTCTCTGGCACGATTCCAAGAAGTGAAGCTGCGTCCAAGATCTGATCATAAAGAGCAAAGTCATTGGATGGGATAAGATCAACACCCTTTTCTTTTTGAAGCGTCCAGGCCTGTGACCGTAGGTCTTTGGCCGTCGCGCGAAGCTCAGCTTCAGAGGTTTTTCCAGCCCAGAAGCTCTCGAGAGCTTTTTTGAGTTCGCGGTGTTTGCCCATACGTGGAAAGCCAAGGTTGGCGGATAGTGTCATGAATTTTCCCCTTCTTGTTCTATGAAGGGAAAGGTAGTAGTTTGGCAGCTGTTCGTAAAATTAAATGTACTGAAGAAGATGTGTAGTGAAACTTAACGATGTCGATCTCAATAAATTGAATCATTTTATGGAAGTGGTGAAAGCCGGCGGAGTGAGCAAAGCCGCGGCGAAACTCAATCTCACGCCGTCCGCCATCTCGCAGAGTCTTCGAGCCTTGGAGTCTGCTTTCGATACCTTGCTGTTTGACAGGGTAGGTAAGCAGCTTGTGCTGACAAGTGAAGGAAAGACTCTCGCGCAAAGTCTTGGGAAGTATCAGGAAGGCCTTGAGGAAACCTTTAATCAACTCAAAGGTGGATTGGAAAAGGTCAGAGGGCGAGTACGGCTTGGTATATTCTATGGTTTTTCGCAGGCCTTAGCCGCACGGTTTTTAGCTGAACTCAAACGCGAACATCCGGCTTTGGAAGTTGATGTTATTTTTGCAGCGCCGTCTGAATTAGACAGGCTCCTTCACTATAAGAAAATCGATTTTGCGATCAATTTGTTTAAGACTTCGGGAAAGCTTCCTTTGAAGGAAACAGCGCTGACTTTTGATGAATTATGGCTGGTTTCATCGCAGCCTCCGCCTACGCGATCGCTATCCTTCACGGAATTAAAGCAAGCGCCGTTCATCGATTACTACCGCAAGAGCCATTTGATTGCCTCGTGGATCTCGCATCACTTTGGCAAAAAGGTCAGAGATATTCCGATCACGATGTATGCCGCGCACTCAGAAATGGTTGTTCAGCTTATTTTGCAAGGGGTTGGAATCGGAATCGTGGCTTCGTCGATTGCGAAGCCCTATGTCATGGATCGAAAGCTATTTGTTATTCGAGGTAAGAAAAAGCAGCTTGAAAGTCAGATTTGGTTAAAGGAGTTGCAAGGTGTGCCGGCGTCTGCTGCTCGGACTCTTGTGAAAACCAAGTTGCTGCAGACGTTTGTAAATCACTAGAGCCCGTCTCACTTAGGCTTAAGGAGGAGGAGCGAGCCTTTGGCAGGATCTGTATAAAGTGGTTCACGAATTTCTGAAAGCGATGCAGACACCTCACTTAGAGGACCCGTTGAATCCGCAAGCAAACGAAGAGCGGGTCCTGCGGCTACGCATAAATCCATACACTTAGCCGAATTGTCAACCGGACCATTCGGTCCAATGCCAGGCATCGCTTTAAAAAAACAAATTGCAACATCCTTTTGAACAGCCGAGCAATCTCGTCCCGGGTTTACGCGAACAAGAATTTCATTCACCTTAGCCGCACTTTTACCGGCTTCGTTCACAGTATGCATACTCAGAGTCGGCAAGTTTCCAAAGTAACCGAAGGCCCTCAAATTCCAGTGCAAACGATGTCTTTGGAGCAGACCTTGCGCGGGATAAGCTGTAATCCCTTGAGGAGCTTGAGCCGTTAGACCATCGACGTAAACCGGGACTAAAGCCGATGAGTTAGTGTGTAGGGAAGTCGCCGTGTGACAGCTCAGACAATCGCTATTATTTCGATTCGTAAAAGACGGATTCTCGATCTTCGCCACTTCGTTACGAATCGTGGTGATCTGACCATCGAGCAAAAGCTCACGTCTAAAGAATCCAAATGTACTCACAAGAATGTCCTGCGGTGCAGGGATGAAAACATCAGCTGAATTGAGATTTAATTCGACAGCCATCTTGGTATTATCGCTTTGATTAGGAATCTGTTCCTGAATCCATTTGCCCTCGACCAAATTGCCACCGAAAAAAATCCAATGCGTTTGACCACCGAGGCCCATCATCGTGATTTTTTTCAGATTGTCTGGCCGCGCATGCTTTCGGATAAAGTTCTCATAGAGCGCCGCAACATCCGGATTTCCGGCTTTGACTGCAGCCGATAAAAGTGGGTGAACGTTCAGCGGAAGACCGGACGAGGACAAACCAAGCAGCCCCTCGGCTTTGGCTTTAATCGTAAAGAGATCAGCAAGAACGTCATCTCCCGGCTTAGGAGCCGAATCGCCGACCTGATAAATCAGATGAAGTGCAGTATCCGAAGGGCCAAAGGTATCGAAGGGCTGGGCGATCAGGCGAACTTCAGCTAAGCAGTCGAAAACGTCTGGGCCCATATGATCTTTAGGCGCGCAGGGATCATACCGAAAACTCGTGATCACATAATCACTGAGTTCAGAAATAGATGCCGTACCTGTGGGCGCTTTTACCCCAAGCGTTGATGCGGCCGTCAGAACTTCATCAAGGTTTACTTTCAAAACCAGAGGTTTCTCACCTCCCAGAGTCACTTTCGGAAAAACTTGTTTTTGAGTATCAAGTGGCAGAAGAACAGCAACATCGTTGATGTCGAGCCCAGAACTCTGAGCGCGTGCCAAGGGCGAGGAGGCTAAACCAAGGAGCAAACTCAAAATATACTTCATATCAACTTTTTTTCTTGGATTTAATAAATGTCCGAGTGGCGTCGGTGAGATCACGTGTCATGCGTTCGATATCAACAGGCGCCGCTTCATAACTCAAAAGATAGTGGCCATCGTCTTTGATAAGAAAAAGTCTAGCTCTGTGATCAAGCGGTTTCTTCGGATCACCGCTCAGAGCACCAAAATGCTTTCCGAGTGCATCCAGAGTCGCTTTATCAGTCCGAGCAAAGGTCCAGTTAGTCGTTTTCGTGAACTGTTTTTTGTATTTGGCCAGTTCGTCTTTCGTGTCGTTATCGGGATCGATCGTGATGGATACGAATTGGACCGAATCCTGCTCGAACTTACCCAGTTTGTTAAAAACAGTGTTCAGCGCCGCAGTTTGTGGAGGGCAAACATCTGGGCAGTGCGTAAAAAAGAAATTAATCAATAAAAGCTTGCCCCGATACTTGTCGAGCGAGAAAGTCTTGCCTTCGGAATCGGTGAGCTTCAACTTATGCCAGTTGTCATCTTTTGCATCTTTGGGAGCCATCAATTCTTGATAACTTGGGTGTTTCATTGGACGAACGACACCAGCACCATTAGGATTTTTAACCTCAGGGGCTAGCTTTGGTGCCTCGGCTTGGGCGAAGGCTGATGTTGTGATCAGTGCAACTAAACCCAAGGTAAAAGCAGTTCGGAACATCATGATAGGCACTCCTGTTTCAAAGCCGATCTATTTTAGAAGATAAAAGCCCTGGTTCGCACCGGTGCCGCAATCCCACTGCTGAAGTCTAACACTGTTGTCGGCGCTGAAGGCAGGAACGTCAAGGCATCTATCGCTATGGGCAAAACGGATTTGAAAAGAGCCGTCACTCTGCGGTGCAAAATTCAAAGTCTGATTTGGAGTACCCAAACAATCCCACTGATGAACAAGGCCGCCATTGTCCTTAGAGACGCCGGCAAGGTCGATACATTTATTGCTATTTAAGTTCGCCAGTGAGAGACCACCGTTTTGATTTTGAATCAGGCGAAACGATTGAGCGGCTGTCTTGTTGCATTCATACTGCTGAACTGCGATGCCATTATCAGAACCTTGTGCGGCAACATCCATACACTTAGCTGAAGCTTTTGAACGAACCATATAGATCTCACCAACGACGAGGTTCCTCTGCACAAAAACGTTTGGCTGTTCCTCAGGCTGAGTTTGTGGTTGTGTTTGCGGCTGAGACTCAGGCTGCGGTTGACTAGGGCCTGCCGTCTGACCGTTGTTCAAATTAATAATTTTCGCAATCGAAGGAACACCTGCTTCGTTGACCAAAAACAGCATGTAGTAGCCAGGAGGTGCGATGTTTGGAGAGTCAGGCATGATGACCTGCACAGAACCGTTAAGTTCCGTAAACGAAAGTTCGAGGAAGCGTTGACCGACGTTGAAGGAGTGAGTCACGGCACCGTTACGAATAAGAGTCACACGTTTCACGCGACCTGCACCAAAGTAAGGAACATTGGTGTTATCGTTATAGCCGAACTTCTCACCGATCGTACCGATAGACAAACGTTGAGCATAGTTTCCATTTACGTCGAAGAGATACGGAGGATAGTAGAGTTCACCGTTTAGATTGTTTACAGGCCCTGGAGCCCCGCCGCCCGATACGAGAACGGTTGCATCCGGAAGCAAAATATTATTGGAATGGTAAAGACGAGGCGTTCGAGCTGTTGCTACCTGACGGAATTGACGAGTGTCGGGATTCCAAATTTCAGCGACTTCGGCGGTATCCACGAGTCGATTCTCAAAAGCCGAGCCCCCTGTGATCAGAACTTCGCCATTAGGAAGAACAGTGGAATTAGCCCAAATACGGCGCTTGGCCATGTTCGGAACTTCTTTAACATTGGGAGTGCTGCCATTGATATCGACAGTGATGGCCTGATTAGAGCCTTCGGCCTGGGTATCACCGTTCGTGCTACCACCAACCTGAAGAATTTTGCCTGGCTGATACATGACTGCTGTCGACGTGTGTGAACGCGATTTATTCGGAAGGTATCCAATAACCTGGGCACTCCCTTCGCCTCGCCAATCGATGGTATACATGCGATTACCACTCATTCCGAAAATCTTACCATCCGGAGCAACCCAGTTTCGCGGGTAAAACCAGCGACCTTCTTCGTCCGATATAACATCATGATTTGTCGCGCCCCAGAGAGTGCGCCACTGACCGTTGCTGTAGATCTCTGGTGTAGCGACTGGAACGCTGCTTCCATCACGACCACCGTGAATGATCGTTTCTCCATTTGGCAAAGTGATGGCCGACGGATACCAACGCGCAAATTGCATATAAGCCGTGCGTTCTAAATTCTGTTCGTTTTTGCGAAAAATGAGAGTCGAATTGATACCGCTGCTTTCCGGGTAGCGCGTGTCGCCGCCTGGGATAAGAACATCACCGCTATCGGGAAGAATGGCGGTAGCCCCGCAGAAGATATCGGTCGCGGTCTGATTCACAAGCCATTGATGGGAATTGGTCTCAGTCCCGAGAGCAGGAGTCCATACGTCATAGTTAAAGTTAGCGCCTTGAACACCCTGTCCGTCGGTCCCGTAGTTGAATACTTTGCCGTTCGGCAAAAGAGCAACGTGGGCAGGAATGATGGGCCAGTTAAACTGCGGACCAAAGCGTCCCGTGAAGGCTGTCGCAGGGTTTCCGATCGCTTCTTCAACGTTAAGCTGATTCAACTTGCCAAATGAAACTTTCGCAGCCGAAGCCTCGGCGAGATAATCGCGATTCATGTCTTCAGGCGCGAGCGTTCCAGTCTTTTTACTCGGCGCTTGTTTCCCGCAGGAGAGTGCGAAAAGGAGTGCTAAGGAAACTGAGGAAAGCGTAGCGGAGCCGTGAGTCATGTCGGACCTCTTTCAAGCAGAGTGAGGGGATCGGACTGTATGGAACTGGAGACAGGAATTACTCTGGCGGAAATATCAGATCAATTGTTGGTCTGCAAGGTAAATTAGACATAGGCATTAAGTGTAGTCGAACCTATTGTGCAAAGCCTTTTTAAAGTGAATGATTTTAAATAGTTAAATAAGCGATCGACAACAAAAATTCTCGTCTCGTAGGGTGGCCGAAAGAGGTGGGTTGCGCGATTTGAGGCAAGGGCGAATAGCGGTTTCTTATCTTCCCTGACGGTGCAAGTGAATCGATAGACATCATTTATTCACATAACTCGTGTAAGTCGTTTCTCGAGCCCCGTTTAAGCCTATGAATTTCAGATGGATTCGCTACTCCAGGTGCTGCGATCGACGCCTCGTAAACTATTTAATCGTTAGAACTTGGAATAACCAACTGCTAGCATCTTGAGTCCATTACAGGAGCCTTTATGAACTCGCGAGAACGTTGGTTTTTTTTGATAGTCGTCGCACTCAGTTTGTACGTACTTATGCCCCTATGGATGCCATTAGCCGCCGGGCTTGTCCTTGCTTATCTAAGTGAAGGCCCCACCTTCAAACTTTACGACCGTTGGAATGTTCGTGCGGAGTGGTTAAAGCTCACAATCGCGGTAGGATTTGTCGTCTTGGTGTCGATGGTGTTTATTGCGCCACTCACCCTACTCACTTGGTCGGCCTCAGTCGAGGTTCTAAATCTCTACAATGAGATGAGTGCTGGACATTCAGCAATGGAGACGGGCAACAGACTACTCACATGGGTTGATCAACTGATCACGCCGTGGATTCAAAGTACTGGTTTGAATGTATCCTTTTCCGATTACACAACTCGCCTCCAACAGAGCATCGAGCCTTTCCTAAAAAACACGGCCCTTTACTTCGCCAATATTTTGAGCGGCACTCCTGCGGTCCTCTTATTTGTGGGTGTAACGGTGATGGCTTGGGTTTATTTTCTCGTGCACGGGCGGGAACAAAGACGAATCCTTTTGCCAAAGCTCCTGCCGTGGCCTGAAGAGCGCGACTTGATTGGTAACACGATGGGCGAGGTCCTGCGTGCCCTGGTCCTCACAAGTATAGTTCTGTCGGTCATCCAATCCTTGTTAGTTGCGCTCACGCTGGGGATCACGGGTGTACCGAAGTTCTACCTATGGGCCGCACTCTCATTCTTCCTATCTTTCATTCCTGTTTTCGGCACCGCTCCCGTCATGCTCGGTGGTGCAATATATTGCTTTACAAATGATAAGCCAGGCGCAGGTGTCGTGATCATAGTGATGGCGATTTTCATCGGGTCAATCGACAACATCATCCGCCCATTGCTCATGAAAGGCTCGACAGAACTCAACTTCTTTTGGCTCTTCATGGCATTGGTCGGCGGTATCGCCATCTTTGGACTTGCAGGCGCGGTGATTGGTCCATGGGCCTTTGCTATGTTCTCTGAGATCGTCAAGCGTGGGCAATCGAATGATTCCCCAAGACTGAATTAATAAACAAATCAAAATTACTCACGAGCCCGACAATCCAGATAATGTTTCTTTACGCTTTTCGCGAACCACTCCGTGGAGCGCGTCTTGCGTAGCTTTGGAGAAGTTAGCTCGACATTAGGAAGTTTGGCATAAGGTGGAACCTTGCCTTTCTTCTTTTCCCAAGCCGCACGTAGTTCTTTCCAGGTCGTGGTCTCTTCAAACTCGATCGATTTCTCTTTGCGAGCATCACGTTTAGCCGTCCAAGCTGAATAATCGTGCGTCGATGCAAAGCTAAGGAGGGCTTTGAGAGATTGGGTTTCCTTATCACTCACATCGCCGTCGCTGTCATAACTCAAAAGGTCGCCATCTTCAGTCAAAGAAAA
>JAZKGL010000263.1:0-1890 GCA_040385935.1 Bdellovibrionota bacterium | reverse complement strand
TGAAGTTCGCCTGCCACTTCAAAAGATTGGTGGCTTCCTCATCCATCGACACGCCCGAGATCGAATCGCGCCTCGCACTGAGGTTACGAACCAAGGTGTCATCGGCTTGTTTGGTTTGCTCGGAGCGCACCAGATCGAGGCCGAAAACACCGACGTAATTTGCGTAATAATCGCCCATCGTCGCATCATCCAGAATCTTTTGCTCGCGAACGCGAAGCATATCGTTGACGAGGATGTTGTCGCCGGGTGCATTGGGGGAGGCCGCGACGGAGATGGCGTTGGTGGACTCTAGAATCAGTGCATCGAGGTCGAGCGACTCAACGGCTTTTTCGGGATCGTCTGAGACCTTGAAAAAGTTACGGCCGGTCGTTTCTTTATAGTCTTTCAAACCAAAACCCTGACGGTGAACTTGGTTCATCGACTGAGCAAAGCTTGAAGCCATCTTATTGTTACTTGCGATCAGATTGGGAATCACCGTATCGCGAACCTCAACCATACCCGCAATACGGCCCTTTTTGTTGGAGTGCGTAACGACAGTCGGTTTGAAGGCGGCACCATCAAGAACAACAACATCGAGAATGGCGCCGTTCGACTGAGTGTCGATCTTAGCGGTCACACCGCGATCGACGAGTAAGGTTTCTGCAGGACCACGAACGGTAACCATACCACCGTCGCCGCGGTAGTAGGTGATGTCCATCTTTTGCGTCAGCTCACGTAGGATTTTATCCTGCTGGTCTAAAAGGTCCGGCACTTCCTTAGCTGAGGACGTTTCTGCAGCGCGGATCGCGATATTGAGACGACCGATATCCTCGATCATCGTATTGGCTGCCACGACTTCGCCTGCGAGGCGGCTGTTGATATCGTCGCGTTGAACTTTGAGGTTCTCATCGATGTGTTTAAATGCGTTGATTACCGACTGTGCATTTTCTTTCACCGAGGTTCTGACGGGAAGTTCTTCAGGAAAGTTGGAAAGATCTTGGAGCGAGTTAAAGAATTTATCGATCTCGCCTGAAATATTGTTACCTAGCTCCGGCGAATAGATAGCCTCAAGCGGCTTCATCGTTTCGAGTCGCGCGGTCGATTGGCCCGATTCCTGATTGGTATCGTTGATTTGCTTTTCAAGGAACTGATCGTGAGCACGCGTAATGTTCTTTGCGAACACACCGTTGCCAATGACAACTCCACGCGTCTCGGTCGGCGCGCGGGTCTCAAGGTTCACGCGCTGACGGCTGAAGCCTTCGGTCTGGGCGTTCGCAATGTTATGTCCGGCCGTGTCCACACCTTGCCGCGAGGCAAAGAGAGATTCGGAGCCGATATTCAGCGTGTGGAAGAGGCCCGACGCCATGCGTTACGTCCTAACTGTGAGGAGCGACTTGGAAGGCCCGCCCTGCCCGTATTTGGTCTTACCAGTTTTGCCGTAACCCGACTCCGAGTCTCTTGCCACCGCTTGCCAGAAGGCGTAAGTCTCGCGGTGATAGTCGAGGAGTCTTTGCACGAGGTAAGCATTGGTTTCGATTTGAGCAAAGATCTGTTTGCGCAGTATCTTGAGACTTTCGGACCAAAGGGTGAGTTCTTTGATCTTAGGCTCAAGCTCAGGATGAAGTTCGCGAAGCTTGGATTCTACCTTTTCAACGAACTGAGTCAGCTGACGATCTTCCCGGCCGCGCGAGGAATATTCACCGATATCCATAGCGAGTAGATCCATGGCCTCCGTGAGGGTCTGGATCGTTTTCGAAGTCTTGTCACCGTGCATGACTTTAGCCTCGGTGATCGATTCAAGCTCGATGAGGTCAGAGCGTCCGATCGCGTCGTTTTCTTGAAGAACAACGGCTTCGAATTCTTTCAAACCTTGATGAAGAGCAGCGCAAACGTCGATAACTTTCGAGAGGC
>JAZKGL010000262.1:0-6842 GCA_040385935.1 Bdellovibrionota bacterium | reverse complement strand
GATCGATGGAGTTTAAAACGAGCCACGAAGATCATGAAGATGAATCGGGAGCGATGGCGGATATCAACATCGTTCCTCTCGTCGACGTCATGCTCGTGCTGCTTATTATTTTCATGGTGACCGCCCCTTTATCCATCGGCGGCATCACGATCAATCTGCCGAGCAGCAAAGCGCGCGCTAGCCAGGTGTCGGATGAGAATCGCGTCGTCCTTTCGATCAACGTCAAAGGCGATTATTTTATTGAGAAGGTTGGAATTCCTGGCGAAGTCTTGGAAACCCGCCTCTCCGAAATCTATGCAAACCGTGAGAAGAAAGAGATCTACATCCGAGCTGATAAAGCCGTGGTTTATGAAAAGGTTGTAAACGCGATGAGCGCGGCGCGTCTCGCCGGCGTCACCAAAATCAGTATGCTGACCGAAGCTAAAATGCCGGCACGGAAGTGAGGTTATGAGTACTTTAAACAGTCCTTCTCCTTCTGAAACTCATGAAGACTATCGCAAACTTTATATTATCGTCGGCGTATCAGTCGGGGTTCATCTCCTCATATTCGCTCTAAGCTTTATCAAAATCTTTCGTTCGCCACCGCCCTTCCTTCAAGAAGTGTCGATGGATACCGAGCTGCTCACCGAAGCCGAACTGGGCTCCGCGCCTAAAACCGTGATCCCGAAAGCGGAAGTGGCGAAAGAGGTTTTGGTTCCCGATAATCAGCTTCCTCAGCTCACCAAGACTTTTAAGGTCGAAGAGAAACTCAAAGAGGAAGAGGGTCTTGAGCCTGCGAAAGACGTTCTCAAAGACGAAGGCAAAAAGATTCCTGACGCCGTGAAAGACGGCGTCGATGAACAAAAGCCTGACATCACGACCAAGATCAAAAAGTCGGAAGCTCTCGAACGTCTCGTTCGCGATCAGCTCAAAGACAAAACCAAGCCGAACAATCGCAAGCTGCAAGCGGAAGATAATACCGAACTCGCGCAAATTCGTGATCTCATGAAGACGCAAGGGTCGCAGGTTAATACCGGCGGTATCGCTGGACTCGATCCCAACAATCGCTACATGGGTTATCTCACAGGGGCGATTCGCAAAAATTATACCGTTCCTCCGACGTTCAAACTGGCAAACGCCAATGGCCGTGCGGTGCTTGCGATAACGATCGCTGCATCGGGAGAGCTGATGCAGGCCGAGATCACCCAATCATCGGGTGATAGCATTTTTGATGATTCCTGTGTTCGGTCGGTGAATAAGTCGTCACCGTTTAAAACTCCGCCGGAAACAATCGCAGGAACTACGATAGAGATTGAATGTAAGCCTTGAGGAGGTTTTTCTTAGTGAAGCGTTTCATTTCAACCCTAGCTTTTACATGTTCGGCTTTTTTAGCCTTGGCTTCAACTCCACTCTCGGCCGCGGATGCTCCGCGACCTTTGCAAATCAGTATTGATAATCCGGCCTTTAGAAAGCTCGTGACAGCGACACCACAGATTCAGGCCGCGACGCCTATAACGGATGCACAAGGCAAAAAGCTCGTGGAAGAAGGGGCTGCTGAACTCTCACGTCTGCTTGTTTTTTCAGGCTTCTTCGCACCGCTTGCGGATGGCGCATTTGCTGGCGCTTGGACACAGTTTCAAACCGCTCATAAAACCAAAGAGTCGACCTCCTGGGTGAGCGGCAATGGTTTGACGGGCGAAGAGTATGTGACTTGGCGCGCACTCGGTGTGGAAGCTCTCACAGTTGGCGCGATCAGCGAAGAGCCGGGCAAAGGCGTTGTTCTCTCGATGAAAACGATCGATGTCGCGCGCGGCAAAGAGGTTGTTGCTAAGCAGTTTACGCAAATCACCGATTACAAGGCGACGATTCGTCAGTATGCCGATTATCTGCTAGAAGCTTACACAGGCAAGTCGGGGATATTCAACTCGCGCATCGTATTCGTCGCGCGTAAAACCAAGGCTTCGCAAAAGCAGATTTTCATGTGTGACTTTGATGGCTCAAATGTCGCGCAGATTACCGATGGCAACTATCCGCACCTTTCGCCATCGTGGAGTCCGGATGGCCGATATATCGCGTTCACTTCGTATGAGTTTAAAAACCCAGAACTCTTTATCTTTGATACCAAAACCCGTGTGAAGAAACGTTTGACGAACTTTCAGGGTCTAGACTCGGGAGCCAACTTCTCATTTGATGGCCGCTGGATCGCTTACACAAGCTCGCGTGGGGATGACACAGACATCTTTTTGACCAATCCGCAAGGCGTGGGTAAAAAGCTGTTTATCGAAGGTTCAGGATTGGATGTCGATCCTAAGTTCTCCCCTGATGGCAAGCAAGTGGCCTTCGTCTCAGGTCGATTCGGTAATCCCCATATCTTTGTTGCTCCCATTGAAAAAGGTGATACTCCTCGCGTCACGGGTGATAAACGATTGACCTATGCGGGCTGGTACAACGCGACGCCTAACTGGTCGCCTGATTCGGATAAGATCGTTTTTGCAGGCTATGATAAGGATATCAACCGCTGGGATACATTTATGATGAATCCTGACGGATCGCTTCTGGAGCGTTTGACGCTTAAAAACGGCGACAACGAAAGCCCCACTTTTGCACCTAACGGTCAGTTGATCGCGTTTCAATCGAACCGGGTAGGCAACGGCAATAGCAAAGGACAAGGCGCGATCTGGATTATGAACCGCGATGGAAGCAATCAACACAAAGTTGAAATCCCTGGCTTCTACGACATCGCCGTTCCTATGTGGTCGTCGAATCGTAAAGACCAATGATTTTTTCGTTTGAAGGATAAATAGGAAAAGGCGATTCACAGGGATGTGAATTGCCTTTTTGTTAATCACCCGCATAAATTCGCCTGCCTATTTTCTGACAAGACAAACTGCATGAAATATCTTGGCCATCAATGTCAGCGCGTTTTTCCTGTCCATTCTTCAATTGAATTCTAGGCATAATTTAAAAGATAGAGTAATCGTAGCTGCAAGAGCGCGAAAATTAAATGTGCTCTCTTATCCAAAACGAGCAAATAGAGAGATAACTATGCAGAAGATTCTTCGGAGTCTTGGTCTCGGTGTCGGGATCAGTCTTGTTTCTTGCAGTGCGTCACCGACTTCACCTACGACTTCAAATTCGTCCGCAGTTCTCATTCCACAAACCGATGTCAAATGGCAATCGATAGGCAACTGTTGGGCCTATGGTGCTCTCGGTTGGGCCGAAGCGGTAATTCTTGCGGATACTGGACTGACGACAAACTTTTCTGAAAGCTACATGACTTATCGTCATTTCGAAGAGCAGCTTCTGGCTGGTACTGGCAAACTTGAAACGGGCGGCTCCTTCCAGCACAGCCGAGTCTTGATCGCGCGTTACGGTTTGATGTATGAAGGCGACTTCCTACCTAGCGAAGCAGCCGATTCGAAATCACTCGTGCAAGAAAAAGCTCTGGCTTACATCGAAGAATCTTTGAAAACCGGAGTGCTCGCCACCGATCATTCTCCGGCCACAGTCAAAGCGGAACTGGATAAGGCGTTTGGGTTTGAGTTTGCCAAGGTTGAAAGCAAAGTCGTTCGTCCTACCGCTATCAAGCTAGGCGTTTCCAATCTGTGGGAGCGTATGCAAGAGATGACTGCGGTGAGCTACCCTAACCGCAAAATGGATGAGCAGGATCTCCCTTATTTCACGGATACCTATCCTAACTCTGAACTCGACGTTCATCGCCGTGTGATGAAAGCGCTTATCGACAAAAAACCTATCGTTGTGAATTGGTTTGTCGACTTCAACGCATTGTCCTCGCAAGGCGTGTTCTCGACTGAAGGACTTGAGCCTGGTCGTCAAGGGTATCACTCGGTTGTCGTGTCGGATTTTACAGCGGCGTATGTGGATGATGCTGGCGTGACCTGGACTGTTCCTGAAGGTCCTATCTCAGCGGAGTTTCTTGCGAAAGCACTGGAACGCGGTCACATCACAAGTCTGATCGTGAAGAATTCATGGGGCGGAGCAGAGCGTCCGGATCGTCCGAGCTTTGTCGATTATAGCGGGAAATCGGGTTACGCGAAGATTATGGATAACTATGCATTTGGTTGGTTCAAGGAAATGAAAGGGGCTCCGGATGATGTCGAAGAATCAGTCACTCCAGTAGCACCGGCGTTCAAAGGATCGATTCGCGGCGTTCAAAGCTTTATCTTGCCTAAAGGCTACTAAGAAAAAAAGCGACGCGTTCGGCTTGAACGCGTCGCTCATCGTTTTACGAACTCGGCAGAGCCGTCGTTGCAACTTTAGTCGATGCATTATAGGTCGCCATGGCTTTGGGCAAGAGCTTACTCAATGCTTTCGCGCGACTCGCCGGGTCCGGGTGAGTCGACAAAATCTCTAGACTTCGTCCACCGCCTTGGGCACCCATGCGTTCCCAAAGCGTCACCGATTCACGTGGGTCGTATCCCGCCTTCGCCATATACTCAAGTCCAATGCGATCGGCCTCAGCTTCGTGATAACGGCTAAACGGCAAACTCACTCCGTACATAACGCCAACACCCATCACCGCAGCGATGGTATCACGCGTCTGATCGTTGCCGAAAAGTCCACCAACGACACTGGCACCTAAACCTAGAACCATTTGTTGGCTCGCTCGTTCAGCGGAATGCTTTAGCACAGCGTGAGCTACTTCGTGACCCATCACGGCTGCAAGAGCTGCATTGTTTTGAGCAACGGGAATGATACCTGTGTAGACCGCAACTTTTCCGCCCGGCAGGCAAAAGGCATTCACCTGATCTTCATCGATAACCGAGAACTCCCAGGCATAATCCACACCCGAAGCGGCCGCAATCTTGCGACCGATATTAACGACCTCGCTATTGAGCTTTGTTTTCTGCGAGATTTTAGACTTTGACAAGATGTCTTTGTAAGCCGCGTCTCCTTCGGCATTCATCTGCTCGTCAGAAACGAGATTCAGCTGTGTGCGTCCGGCTTGATTGGAACTTACGCAGCCTATCATCAAACACGTCGCGGTAAAAATCGATGCATAGACAAATTTCATTACACGTCCTCTTGGGTTTGGTTTCTACTTTATTTTAAGATCAAGTCTTCTCTAATAAGGTCGCGCCCCAGGTCAAACCACTTCCGACGACTGCAAGAGCAATCAGATCACCTTTTTCAAATCGATTCCAGTTCATCGAGAGGACTGACGGCGCGCCGGCCGATCCTTGATTCCCTAGCTCCGCAACATTGTGGAGGTGACGATCAGTCGTTATTCCGAGGCGATCCGCGGCCGACGTAATCATACGAAGATTCGCCTGATGACCTGTAAAATATTTGACGTTCTTAGGCGTAAGATTGTTACGCGCGAGTATCTGTTCGGTGACTTCGATCGTTCGCGTGATCGCAAATTTTTGAACGGCTTTCCCGTTCTGCGAAAACGTTTCGCTCTCCGGTACTTTGACCAAATCATAACCGGCCGGGTCCGAGTAGAGAAGAGTGTCGACAACTCGCAGTGAGCCTGGTCTCGCTTCCGATGACAAGACCGCAGCTGAGCAGCCGTCACCAAACAGTATGCAGGAATTTCGATCGGTGTAATCCATCCGTAGCGAATAACGCTCCGGATTAAAGATCGCCATCGTCTTTTGCGCACCGGTGGAAATCATCTGCCGAGCCACATGCAAATCCAAAACAAAGGAGCTACACGCGGAGTTCGCGTCGAAGCTAAGGCAGCTCCAACCGAGGCGCGAAGCGATCGTGCAGGCATTTGCCGGTATATCAAAGTCGGGGATCGAGGTTCCGCAGATAAGCGTATCGATCGTCGAGGAATCCAAATCCGGATATCGAGTGAGAAGAACGTCCCAAGCTTTCTCAGAAAGCTCAGCGATGCTCATCACACGGCCTTCGGCACGCAGCTCCGTTAGAGTCTTGGTTCCATAACGAAGAGCGTGGATATCTTCGGCCTTGAGAACACTGCGGCGACTGCGAATGCCTGTACGTTCTTCAATCCAAGCGCCTGCAGATCCAATGTCTAAGGTATCAAAGAACGAGTTGGGCAAAACATTTTCAGGATGAAAATGACCCATAGCATGAAGATAAGTCGGTTGCATGAAGCACCACCTTTCAAGACGTGTACATGCCGCCGTTGACATGAAGGGTGGAGCCTGTGATGTAAGAGGCTTCGCTCGAAGCAAGGAAAGCCACGCAATTCGCCACTTCTTCAGCTGATCCCAATCGCTTCAAAGGAATCTTGGCCGAGATCGCATCTTTTACTTCATCACTCAAAGACTCGGTCATATCCGTTTTGATAAAGCCAGGCGCAACACAGTTCGCGCGTATTCCAAATCCTGCAAGATCCACGGCGATGCTCTTAGTGAACGCTGTGATCGCGCCTTTGGAAGCCGCATACATGCTCTGGCCGCCGTTGCCGGTGTGTCCCACAACCGAGGTTAGATTGATAATCGAACCGCTTTTTTGTTTGATCATAAAACGCGAGACAGCCTTCGTGAGGTTGAAGACCGATTTCAAATTCACGTTGAGAATTTGATCGAAGTCGCCGGGCTTTGCAAAAGTGATGAGCTGGTCGATGCTCATGCCTGCGTTGTTCACGAGCACATCAATGCGACCAAACGCTTCTTTCACGCTCTTTGCAAGCTGCGTGCAAGACTCTTCGCTACCGAGATCGGCCTGAAAAATCCGGGAGCCTGGAACCGATTCAGCGAGTTCTTGGGCTTTCGATTCCTGACTGCGGTAGTGGATTGCAATCAGATAGCCTTTTTGGCTAAGCGATTGGGCGATCGCTTTACCAATGCCACGGGATGCTCCCGTAACCAGGGCAACTTTCTGTTCCATAATTCTTCCTTAAAAACTGCTATTTTAGATCCCTCGTT
>JAZKGL010000261.1:0-4619 GCA_040385935.1 Bdellovibrionota bacterium | reverse complement strand
GGTCACCCTACCGAAAATTTTGCAAAGCTTCGCTTAGCCTGCCTTGAATTGCCCTTCTACGAAGGCAAAAACATTACGCATGCGCGAGAACTCCTGGCCGAACTCAAGGATCAAATCGATAAAATTCCCGAGGTCGCGCAACAAATCGCTTGGACCTGCGAGATGGCGTCTTACGCTCAACATGAACGCAATGCCGATATGGTGGAAAGGGTTCGCAAGTTCGCGACCCTTTACCCTGACTCCGATCTTTTAAAGTCGCTCGTTCAGCCCCTTCGAGATGTGCAGAGCAATGCGATCGAGCCTTACTTCGCTGCAGGCGATAACTATGGTGCGGTCATGTTCTTTGAAAAAACCAAGGAAGCGCTCTATCCAAAAGTGTCTGATGATCTGGCTAAAAAACTCTTTGCAGCCTATGTGGATATTCATAAAACCGAAAAGTCAGAACCATTTCTCAAAGCCTACGAGAAGTCGAATCTCGATAATTTTGGGAAACTACGCTTGGCAGTGGCCTACGCAGAACTTGCGACTCACACCACGAGTAAGGATAAAAAGAAGTCCCCATGGCTCGCTAAATTAAAAACGATAGCGGATGGTTTCATCGACGATAAAATTTTCTTTGAAAAGAAGCCCGAAGTCGTTTTGGCGATCGACCGTATTAAGGACAGCGCAGGTAAAGGTGTTTTTACTCTGTGGTTATTTGATCAGGCTTTGAAATGGACTGAGAGCGATCTGTCGGTGGGTTGTGATATGGTTTACCCGCTGATGCAATCTATGGCAGACACTAAGACTCTGACGCCAAAAGTTTCCCAGGCCGCCACGACCTTCGTGGAAGCGCATCTCAAAGATCTTTTGCGGTTTGAGACGAACTGCGCGTACTCGATTATGGAATTTGAAACAAATCATTCAAATCTCAAGCGATCTGAACTGGTTGAGCGGTACCTTAAGCGCGACTACCTTATTCTTGATGCTCAAACCGCTCCCATTTACTGGAACCTTGCCGAGCAGGCCCAGGCCGAAGGAAGCACCGAATCCGCACGCAAAATCTGGCAGCTCCTCGCCACCAAAGGCAACCCCAAACTCCCTGAGGTGCGCTTCGCTAAAGCGAGGCTGGACCCGCGCAAGACGGAGTTAGAAAACCTTTGGGATAAATAATTCTCAAGTTCTTCTCAGTTGCTCCGAAGCCACATGCAGATGATCTAATACCTGAGGTCCGTCCCAATGAAGCTACTTCGTGATCCTATCTTTGTTGCCAGCCTTGCCGCGGTCCCCGCTGCGTTCATCGGCTTTGCACCCTTGATTGAGTACAAGGCTTACGTCTTTCCCATACTCGCCGTCCTCATGTGGGGCTGCATGATCGTTCAGGCGATCTATTCGAAAAATGGTGAAGAGGTGGTAACTACGATTGCCCAGCCCAAAGTCGCAAGCGACAAGAGCGCTGATCAAAAGTTTCAACTGCTCAAAAACAAGATGGAAAAAGATTTTGCCGTCGAGCGTGATGCTTGGGCGAATGAAAAGACTATACTTGAGACCTCCAAGCGGGACGCTCAATCTGAGCTTAAGGAACGAAACACAGAACTCGTTCAAGTTCGTTCGAACTTCAACGGCCTCAAAGTGGAAGTTGAATCGCTTAAAGCTCGCATGTCTGTGCCTCGCGTAGACTTTCACCAGGCTGATCGCCTTCGTGAAGTCGAATCCCTCCTGTCCGCTCGCGATGAGCATCTTGCCAGCCAAGAAAAGCTCCTTCGTAATATACTTGGCCTCGTCCCACAGATTCAAAAACAAATGGCCACTGTCATCAACCACACTGAGACATCAGCTATCGAAATCGGTGACAAGGTTCGATTCATCTATGAAAAAGCTCAAGATCACCTTCTTGAATCCAATGAAATCAACAAGCAGTTCTCGGGCGAATCGAGCGAAGAAGACAAACTCTCCCTCTCAGGCGTTATCGCTGTCGCTCTGAAGCTCCTGCAGGATATGACCGCGATGCTGGATGAAAACGGCAAGCTTAATATCCACTACGCGGAATCGATTCAAACCATTTTGGAAAATACGGCGACGATCAATAAGATTACCGAAGACATCCAATATATCTCGGATCAGACCAACCTTCTGGCTCTCAACGCGGCAATCGAAGCTGCCCGAGCCGGTGAACATGGTCGCGGATTCAGTGTTGTTGCGGAAGAAGTGCGTAAGCTGTCCGATCGAACTAACCAAGCATCGAACGACATTACTCAGATCGTAGGCAAGGTTAACGATTCGGTAGGCGCGATCTCAAAATCTCTGAACGAAAATCGCGTTAAGACGGAAAACAAGAAAGACAGTGTTGATCGCGCTGTAAAAAGTCTGCTTTCGACTGCTAAAGAGTCCACGGAAGTGTTCTCGAAACTCGTCGATTCTTCAGTCGTCTCTTCGAAAGCGGTTGCCCATAACATCGATCACATCATTTTGAGTTTGCAGTTCCAGGATATTACACGTCAACAGATCGAGGCGGCCGTCGTTCCGATTCGTCAGATTTCCAGTCTTGCTGAGGAAATGGTCTCGCGTATTGAAGGCAATCATCAGAAGATTGCCGTGGGTCAAAGTTCAATGCCTTATGAAGCGCCAGCGGCACCGCGTACGGAGCTGAGAGCCGTTGAAACACCTAAGCCAACTCCCGTCCTGTCAGCTTCGGCAAAGATGGCATCATCGAGTGAAGTCTTAATCTTCGAAACACCTGAAGACAAGGTGATGAAGGATGAAGGCAAGAAGGAAGATGCTAAGCAGGAAGAACCCGATGACAAGACCGCAGAGCGCGGTGATGTGATCCTCTTCTAAGAAATCAGGACGCTACGCGGAGTGACTCTGGCTCGATCTCAAGAAGTTCGAGATTCCATTTTAGATCATTTTCAAAGAGGGCCTTTAGGCCCTTTTTGAATTCTAGGGCATCGCTGCGCAGAAAGACGGCAAAAAGCTGGGCGCCGAGCGTCTCACCGAAAATGCGACTCACGAGGTAGTTGCAGTCTTTATCTTTTTCTTCAAGAGCCTTGCTGGCTTTATCGAGACAAGAAAAGTCGTCTTCATAAAAGCTGCGGACGAGCTTATAGGCTTCACGATGCTTACGGGCTTCGCCAAGCAGCCTTTTTCTTTGAGTGGCCTTCCATTCGATTTCCACACGCTCCCATGTATAGACAAAGCGCCGAGGATTCAAAAGGAGTCCGCAGACTGTTCCTGCCATTTGGTAACGGACGCGATCAGAAAACGCGAATGACTTCTTTAGCCCTTCGCTGATGCATTCCATTAAAATAAATCCTGCGACTTCGAGCAAATGATTCATCGAGAAATCCAGAAGGAGTATCGCTTTGGATTTGGGTAGGTAGCAGTAGCCGTCCTGATTCAGCTTTCGCTCGGCTGATTCAAGGCTTTGTCGACTCAGCGAGAACTTGCCTCGCAGATAGCTAAATGTCGCGCGATCAGGTTTAAGATAGATGTCAAAAGAGAGTTGGCTGGCGCTGATGCCAAGTCCCATGAACTCGTTAAGAGTCTTTAGGATGAAGAGCAGCTGATATTCGACATCAAAGTCTTCGGATGCGAATCCATCGCTTTCCCCGCCGTAGAAGCTATCCTCACTCAAACCATGTAGCTCTTCCCAGAGCGCTAGCGAATGCCATTTGAGCCAAGGTGAGGTGTTGAGGACACAGAAAAAGTTAGGCTGAATCTCGACGGCTTCAAACGACGCTATAGGCTCGTCCATGAAGGGTAAGGAGTATTCGTCCACATTATTCACGACGCGAAGAACTCGTTTGTCTTTGAGCCGAGAAGGCAAGTGCTCATCGGCGAGATGATACTCGCCAATTAAACAGAAGATTAGAGCTTGGGAATTGGCTACGTGTATAGAATCGATAATCTGGGCGGCGAAGACATCGCGCTTCGCTAAGCGATCTTTCTGGTCGGTCTGATGATTGATTCCCACAATCGGAAGCTTATAGCGTGCACAAAACTCGACGATTGGTCGATAGTTCTCCCAGGGAAACCCCCACTTGTTGTGGTAGTCAATCCGTTTTAGGAAATACTCTTCTGGCAATCGGCCGCTGAGGTATTCGTCGATATTGGTCTGGTCTGCCGCTGCAAAAATCTCAAGGGCCACCGTGATAGGGCGCGATGGGTTTTGCTCGTAAGTCATTCTTAAAACGTCAAAGAAAGCGCTCTGACTCTCGGCGAGCGTATGAAAGTCACCAAAAAGGACAACATCGGCGCTTTGCGCTTGATCGATCAGTCGTCTTTGAGTCACGTGGCGAAAGTCTTTAGGCAACGATCTCTGAAAGCGCGCTGCATAGCTCGCAATCACAGGATTGGCTTTTCCATGAAAATGTTTGATGCCGCTTAACACCGACTCTTGCAGTTGTCGATGAAAGGCATGAAGAATAGCCAATGCGCTGCTGGACACAGCATACCTCGGGAGCTAAGAGAGTTCTGTTGGATAGTGGTAAGCAGGTGATGGATTGCTTACTTTTTATTTTAACATAAGGAGCCCGAGCGGGGAGTAGAGGGCAAAACATGCAGGATTTGATTCGGAGTATCGAAGGCGAGGAGTGGGCAGACTTTGCCGCCCATTTTCAGACAAATTCATCGAATTATTT
>JAZKGL010000260.1:4840-16552 GCA_040385935.1 Bdellovibrionota bacterium | reverse complement strand
GGAGCCTCTCCTCTTATGCCGCCGGAGGCACCAGCGAAGCGCTATCCCGAGGGAATACGCACCATATAAAGCCCCCCAGGCTTAAACGAACGACATCTCTCCACGAACGGAACACTCCCCAAATACAAAAAGGCGTTTCTCCCGAGCAGAGAAACACCTTCGTATATCGATAAAAAATTATTTACGATCTTTCAAAGCCACATAATGGCGTTCAGTAGCACCCACATAGATCTGACGAGGACGACCGATTTTCGTCGACGGTGTCTCGACCATTTCTTTCCATTGAGCTTCCCAGCCTGGTAGACGACCCAGAGCAAACATCACTGTGAACATATTCGTTGGGATGTTCAAAGCCTTGTAGATAATGCCCGAGTAGAAGTCAACGTTCGGATAAAGCTTACGATCGACGAAATACTGATCTTTCAAAGCTTCTTCTTCAAGGCCTTTGGCGATATCAAGCAAAGGATCTTTGACATTCAGCTTCTGAAGAATGACATCACAGGCTTTTTTGATAATCTTCGCGCGTGGATCAAAGTTTTTGTAAACACGGTGACCAAAACCCATGAGAAGAAAGCCGGAGTTTTTGTCCTTAGCCTTACCGATGAACTTTTTGTAGTCGCCACCATCTTTTTGAATCTCTTGCAGCATTTCGATAACAGCTTGGTTTGCACCGCCGTGCAAAGGTCCCCAAAGAGCATCAATACCAGCTGAGATCGAGGCGTAAAGATTCGCTTTCGATGATCCGACCAAACGAACCGACGACGTCGAGCAGTTTTGCTCGTGGTCAGCGTGAAGGATCAAAAGGATATTCAGGGCTTTTACAACTTCAGCATCAGGCTCTTTGCCGTACATTTGCTGATAGAAGTCGGCAACGTAGTCATACTTCTTAGGCTGTGGATCGACGAGATCTTTACCCTGACTGGCTCGGTACTGATAGGCCGCGATGTTCTTCACCTGAGCCATAAGCTGGGCGATGACTTCGTCCTTTTGCGTATCATTGAGCTTGTCGGCATATTCCGGATGAAATCCCGAAAGCGCCACGACAGCCGACGAGAGCACACCCATGGGATGAGCGTCTTTAGGAAACGCTTTGATTATGGTCTTGATGCCTTCTTTGGTTTCCGAATATTTAGCAATCTGACCTTCGAACCATTTGAGGCGATCGGCAGTAGGTAGCTCACCGTAGATCAAAAGATAGGACACTTCGATAAACGAGGACTTTTCTGCCAACTCTTCAATTGGATATCCACGGTAGCGCAAAATTCCTTTTTCGCCGTCGAGGAAAGTCACAGCCGAACTGGTTGCCGCTGTATTCATAAAACCATTATCAATCGTCACCAGACCAGTCGCGTCACGAAGCTTATTTATATCAAGACCGCGTTCGCCCTCGCTTCCCTCCGTGACTGGCAGTTCAATTGTTTGTCCGCCGAAATGAAGTTCTGCTGGCTTGCTTGTCATAGTTATATTTCCTAGGCTAGTTTATGGAAACCGAGAGGCTGCGTGATGCTGGGATATTTGTCCCTTTCATCCATCATACAGGCTCATGAACAGAAAACGAATCATTCACCGGGATCGACTAATCGTGAATCAAGCCACTCGGCCGCTCGCGGATTATAGCTCCAAAGATCAGCTGCCAGATTCTTCACCTTGGGTGGAAAATCCGGATCTCCCGACAGGAGCTTAAAATCAGAATCCGCACTTGTAAAATCATTAAGCACTAAGGCCAAACGAAAATGTTGCCAAAGGACGATGCGATCCTTGCTATCAAGGTCAAGCAGTCGCCCCACGAGAAAGTATCGCCGGTCAGCCTGCTCAGCTGTGTCAGCCGCTCTTTGCAGCCGCCACTTCACGTAATACGGGCTACTGGCAATCACCCCAACAGCAGTGAAGACAAGGACTGCAGCGCCACCCACGATTCGTGCGCGGGTCTTATGCAGACTCACAAGGCGATTGGGTGTCGCATGCAAAACAACGTAAGCGGTAGCGATTCCGACGATCAGTCCACCCATATGAGCGGCATTGTCGATCTGCGGTATCATAAATCCAAATAAAATATTCGCAACCACCATTACCGTATACGCGCCAGCCTTGGGTTTGTAGCCGGTCGTCTCAGTAAAGCGTTTATGAATGGTGCGCTCAAAAAACCAGGCGCAGCCAAGGAGCCCAAATAGCGAGCCCGATGCGCCGACGCTCAGGTTAACGGTCCAAGCCGCGCTGAGTATGTTGCCGCCAATACCGGCTAGAAAATAAAGCAAAAGAAACACGCGCGCGCCAAGCAACGCTTCGAGTTGAAACGCGACGGCAAAGAGCGCCCAGTTATTAAAGATCAGATGAAGAAGATTCCCATGCAGAAACATAGGTGTTACAAGGCGCCAGTATTCGCCAGCCGCAAGCAGCACAGAATCTTTGGCACCAAGGCGAATTAAAGTTTGGTAGGGGATTTCATTTATGCTCGAGCCAGGGCTGAGCTTTATCTCAAGGATGAACATCACGAGATTGATGATGATCAGGCGACCCGACCAGGTGTTAAATAAAAATTCAAAGCCTTTGGGTTGAATGACGGGCGGAAGAAGATTGGGAGCGGACTGGGGAGGCGAATCAGAGTGGTGGCGATGGTACAACTCTTACTCCCCATACTATAAAAGTCTTAGTTTAAAAGACCTGAAAGTCCGATCCTGGAGCATGCATCTCTAAGAATCGTGCTCCTTTTATCTCATGCGTTTCATGAGCTTTTGACAAGAGCCAGACCGGTGACAAACCATATTCGCTCGAAGGGAGGAACACAAGCACCTGCGTGATCTCATGCTCTTTCTGCGAACTCTGCAGGACTTCAGCGGAAAGCTTGAGGACCTGACCTTCCTCGATCTTCACATTCAAGCCATCAGACTTCAAGACCAATAAGTCGTGAACGCCGTCCTTCGTCTCGGATTCAAAGTGCATAACCACTTCGTTTCCCGGGTTGGTTTCGATACGGCTAACCTTGTAAAGACCGGAAACCCGCTCAGCTCCGCTGTCTGCCTTAAGCTTCTCAACAGCTTTGGGTACAGGTGTAGGCTCGACTTTGATGGTTTTGTCTTCAGCAAACACAGAAGAACTGAGAGTGAGCGCGGTGAATGCGATCGACCATAATTTTTTACGAAACATAAAAAGACTCCTCGTAAACGCACACGCCGGGCCCAAGAGAGGACCCGGTGATCTTATTTCATTTTACCAGTTTTAGAAGCTCACCCTTCTGAATGAAGGTCGCGATCTGCAAAATATCTTCGTGAAGCGAGCGATCGACCTCCATGCCAGGCGATAAGCTGCGAACCTTGTCATAAACTTTTTTGAGCTTTGGGTTTGGAACCAAAGGTTTCAATAAATCGAGGCCCTGACAGGCGGCAAGAAGCTCGATGGCAAGGATATGAGACAGGTTTTTGAGGATACGGCGGGCTTTCCACGCCGCGATCGGCCCCATACTGACATGATCCTCTTTATCCGCCGACGTAGGGATACTGTCGACCGACGCCGGATGGGCGAGGATCTTGTTTTCTGAGACGAGAGCCGCGGTCACCACGTGAGGAATCATATAGCCCGAATTGAGTCCGCCCTCTTTCATAAGGAAAGCGGGGAGCCGACTCATGTTAGGGTTCGTTAATTTTTCGGTGCGGCGCTCGGAGATGCTGCCGATTTCCGCAGCGGCAATCGCAAGGAAATCCATCGCCATCGCCATCGGTTCGCCGTGAAAGTTCCCGCCGCTCACCATATCGCCGTCTTCAAAACTCAAGGGATTGTCGGTGACGCTGTTGAGTTCGATATTCACTTTGGATTCGACATACTGCAGCGCATCATGCGCGGCGCCATGAACCTGAGGTGCGCAGCGGAAGGAATAGGGATCTTGCACGCGTTCACAGTCGGCGTGACTTTCCATGATCGGATCTTTATCGGTGAACAGCTCGCGAATAGTCTTAGCGCTTTTTTGCTGACCGATCTGTGGGCGAATCTTGTGAATGCGCTCGTCAAAGGCCTTCGTCGTGCCGCGAATCGCGCTCAGGCTCATCGCTGTGATGATGTCGGCCGATTCAAAGAGGGCGCGGGCTTCTTCCACCGCAAAGGCGGCAAGCGTCGTCATAAACTGAGTGCCGTTGATGAGCGAGAGGCCTTCTTTAGCCTTGAGCTTCACCGGCGTGATCTTACAGGCCTCCAGTGCGGCTTTGGCCGTTACAACTTCGCCTTTATAGAGAACTTTGCCTTCACCGAGCAAACCCAGCGCAAGGTGAGAGAGAGGAGCTAGGTCGCCCGAAGCGCCCACCGAACCCTGCATAGGAATCATCGGCAAAATATCGTGTTCCAGAAACGAGAGTAGGGTGCGAACAACTTCGAGTGAAATCCCCGAGTAGCCAAGACTAAAGGTGTGAACGCGAAGAAAGAGCATTCCGCGCACGATTTCCGGCGCTGCGTAATCGCCCACACCGCAGGCGTGACTTCGCACAAGGTTTTCCTGAAGCTGAGTCAGCTTATCGGAGTCGATGCGAACATCAGAAAGATAACCAAATCCAGTATTGATGCCATAGATAGTTTGACCCGAAGCCAAGGCCTTTTCCACATGCTGGCGAAAGCTTTGAATGCGGATAATCACATCATCTGTGAGTTTCGTACTTAATTTACGGTTTACGATCTGATCAAACAGCGCGGCTGTTGTAAGCTCGTCTTGGCCGAAACGAAAAGTCATCCTATCCCTCTCAGGGTATTAAGAGCGGCTCGTTTGTCTTTAGAGCCGTAAAAGAAGGTACCAGCGACGAGAACATCCGCGCCTGCCGCTACAATCTTTGGAGCGGTTTCTGCATTCACGCCGCCATCGACTTCAATCAAACACGCTTTATCGCGCCCGATATTTTTGAGCATGGCTTTCAGAGTTTGGATACGACCAAGACTCTCTGGAATGAAAGCCTGTCCGCCAAAGCCTGGATTCACCGACATGATGTTGACCGAATCAAGATAAGGCAGGAGTGCTTCAATCGTCGAAAGCGAAGTTCCGGGATTGATCGCAACGCCTGCCTTCGCGCCTTTTTCATGAATCGCATGAATGAGGCGATGCGAATGCACAACGGTTTCGATTGGGAAAACCAGATAATCGGCACCGGCCGCGACATAGTCGAGCGCGACGACATCGGGGTTAGCGACCATGATGTGCACATCCAGAATGATTTTAGTCTTTGCCTTGAGAGCTTTCACCAAAGGCAAACCGTAGGTGAGGTTTGGCACAAAGTGCCCATCCATCACATCGAAGTGGTGCCAGTCAACGCCCAGTTCTTCCGCTTCCATCAGGTCGCGGCCGAAGTTGAGGGGATCTGCCGAGAGCAGCGAGGGTGCGACGAGAACTTTAGCTTGGCTCATTGGTAACTTCCTCTGCTTCTTCAGCTTCCATGCGTTGACGCTTCAAAATCTTCTTTTTGACTAAAGAGGATTTGAGAGGGGACATGCGTTTGATAAACACGATGCCATCGATATGATCGATTTCATGTTGCAGACAAACCGAGAACAGACCATCGGCGTGAGTCTCAAACGTTTCACCGTTTTCGTTCTTCGCTGTGATCCAAACTTCGGCTGAGCGCTCGACGGATTCAAAGATTTCGGGGAAGCTCAAGCAGCCTTCCTGGCCTTTAAACTTGCCCTGTTTTTTGGTGATCACAGGATTGACGAAAGTATAGCGTTTATCGTGCCAGTCACGGCGCGCTTCGAGCGGTTCGCCGCGACGCTCTTCATAGGGAATCAATATTACGAGAACGCGCTTAGCAACTCCGACCTGATTGGACGCAAGGCCGATTCCGCCGGCATCATCCATGGTCTCATGCATATCCGCGACAAACTGTTTAAATTCATCATTAAATTCGGTGACATCAGTCGATTTCGTTTCCAAAACCTTGGCCGGCCACTCGACGACTTTCAGGACTGTCATGGCAAATACCGCTCCTCAGGAAATAGCTTTGTTTATGCCAAATAGCCTACTGTGTAGGCCGCCCTAAGGCAAATAGCAACCGCAAAAGCTTAGTCCTCGTTTGCCGGGATTTAAAGCTCGTTTTTGATGCAGGAAATGAGTGACCCAAGATTCAAGAAAAAATGGCCGCTACGATCAAGATGACGCTCGCGGCCATAGATAAGAACTTGGAATAATGAGTCAAGGGTAGGTCATGCGTTCGAAGGAGTGAGGCGGGGCTTAAAACTGTGTCTGTGCATCGTCCACTTCGCGGTTCGCCTTGGCAACTTCGGTCTCGCCATCATCGAGGGCTCGGCGGGCTTCGGATTTAGCATGTTTAATGCCTGATTTGACTTCACGCGTGATCGTGTGAACGACCTTGTTATCGACGAGCACATCATAAGCGTGATCAAAGAGCAGACGATCGCCGTAGGGAATGCTCAACACATAAACCCAGATCGCGCCTATACCCAAAATGCGACCAACCTTTTTTGCCTTTTCTTTCAAATCCATCGTAGGACTCCCGTTCGTTCTCAAAGGATATGTATGTTTCGCTAAGCATAGAAAAAGTGCTTCCAAGCTCAGCTCGGAAGCACTTTCATGCTCTTTATTATTTTACTCTACCAAAGCCTTAGCTGGCGAGACCCCTAGGGCCAGTTGCCTTCTCGATCGATTCCACTTTGCCGGTATGCATTTGGCCAAAGTCAAAAAGAAGTTCAAAAGCTTCGTTATAATCTTTCACGAAGTGAGCCTTGAGGTTCTTACGAACCTGAATCGGCAGCTCCATGAAGACCGATTTGTTTTTCTCGGGAAGGACAACTTCCTTCACACCTTCGCGAATAGCTGCGAGCAGCTTCTCTTTCAATCCACCGATAGGCAAGACCTTACCGTGAATCGTAATCTCACCTGTCATGGCAAAGCGTTTCGGCGCTTTGTTGCTGAGAGCTGAGATGATAGCTGTCGCCATCGCGATACCCGCCGAAGGACCGTCTTTTGGAACCGCACCCGCTGGCACGTGGATATGAAGCTCATTTTTATCCAGGCGTTCGGCGCTAAGACCAAACTCATGCATGTGTGAGCGAACATAACTAAGAGCCGCTTGCGCCGATTCCTTCATGACTTCGCCGAGCTTGCCCGTCAACACCATTCCGTGTTTGCCGGTTGGCACGAGCGAGCACTCGATCGCCATCACTTCTCCGCCGTACTGGGTATAAGCGAGACCCAGCGAGACACCTGCGCGATCTTCTTTATGGAAGAAGTTATCGTCGTAACGCTGCGCACCGAGGTGCTTTTGTATCATTTGTGGAGTCAGTTTCAAGCCTTCGCCTGTATCCCACATATCGGTTTGCTCAGCGTAGATACGCGCAAGCTTACGACATACGGCACCGATTCTCTTATCAAGACCACGAAGACCGCTTTCGCGTGTGTAGCCGTTGATGATTGTCGCAACCGAGTTCTTGGTGAACACAACGTTGGCTTTATCGAGACCGGATTCTTTCAACTGCTTGGGAATCAGGTACTGATTCGCGATCGCAAGTTTTTCTTCTTCCGAGTAACCCGAGACATCGATGATCTCAAGACGGTCGCGAAGAGGAGCTGGGATCGTATCGAGTGTGTTCGCGTTTGCAACGAACATGATGTCTGAGAGATCGAAAGGAACGCCAAGGTAGTGATCTACGAAGGCATGGTTTTGTGAAGGGTCCAAGACTTCAAGCAGAGCCGAGCTTGGATCGCCGCGATGGTCGGAAGCCATCTTGTCGATTTCGTCGAGCATAATCACAGGGTTCGAAGTTCCCGCGTTTTTCAAAGCGGTCACGATACGACCTGGGAAAGCGCCGACATACGTTTTGCGGTGACCGCGGATATCCGCTTCGTCACGAACACCACCGAGGGCGATACGGGCGAACTCACGGCCCATCGATTTTGCAATCGAACGACCCAGAGAAGTTTTGCCAACACCGGGAGGACCCACAAAACACACGATCGGTGACTTCGCTTCCGGGTTGAGTTTCTTAACGGCAAGATACTCAAGGATGCGGTCTTTCACTTGCTCAAGGCCGAAGTGATCGTCATCCAAAATTTCTTTGGCTTTTTTCAGATTGAGACCATCGGTCGATTTTTTGCCCCATGGAAGAGACAAGACGGTTTCGATGTGAGTACGGGTCAGAGCCGCTTCAGAGGTATCTTGGTGCATGCGCTCAAGACGTTTGATCTGACGAGTCAGCTCTTCGCGCGCTTCCTTGTTCAAAGGAAGGGCTTCCATTTTTTGCCAGTACTGATCGAGTTCGTCTTTGGGATCGGTATCACCCAGCTCCGACTTGATCACGCGCATTTGCTCGCGCAGATAGTGCTCGCGCTGCATGCGACCGATTTCATCTTTTGCGTGGGATTGGATGCGAACCTGCATCTGGTAGACTTCGATTTCACGAGAAAGCGAAGCGTAAACGCGTTTGAGGCGATCAAGAGGCTGGTGGATGGCGAGGATGCTTTGCGCTTCTTGAACCTTGAGGCCAAGGTTGGAAGCAACGAGGTCAGCGAGGCGACCGGGTTCATTGACATCTTCAAGGATCATAAGGATATCAGGCGAGAGAACTTTGCCGAGAGCCACAACTTTTTCGAGGCTGTCGCGAACCGAGCGGATAAGCGCTTCGACTTCGCTGCTATTATTTGTAACTTTGGCTTCTTGTATCGTTTGAACAAAAACTTTTGGATACGGCTCTGATTCGATCAGTTCTTTCACAGAGGCTTTGTGAAGACCTTGAACAAGGACCTTCATACGGCCATCAGGAAGCTTTCGTGTTCGCATGATGGTACAGACGGTACCGATATCATAGACATCAAAGGGAGCTTCAAGCGTCGCTTGGAGACCTTCACCTTCGTGACCCGCGACTTTAAAAGCCGAAAGGAAGATTTTTCTTTGCTTTGCCATCGCACTCTCGACAGCATTGATGCAAAGATCTTCGTTAATAAACACAGGAACGATCATATTCGGAAAGACGACTATGTCTTTCAAGGGAAGGAGTGGCATCTCGCTACTACTAACCACGAGTTTGTTGTTTCCTGCATTGGCATCCGTCATACATGACTCCCACTTGAGAGAACTTGTTTCGCAACACTCTTTATTTTTCGGACTGATAAGGAAAAAACCTTAGTCCATGAGCTGTGAAGGGAGAAAACTGGGGGTTGGGCGAAGTGGAAGTCAGTCTGAAATTTGTAGGATAATCAGGAGATCACCTACCTCTTCGTCACATCGATCACCGAGACCAGGATATTTCAAGACCGATTGGTCTTTGAGATTTTCGGGCAGACACACTTCGCATTCGAAGCGTTCTCTAACTTCCCTCTTTCGTCCATTCTCAGTTGTTTGAATGGTGCGGCTGAGTTTGATTAGGCGCGTGGAGGATTCGCTTAGACATGTTCTTTTGATATTTAAAGGATACCTGAGGTCTAGGTGGCTGTGTCCAGCCCGCCAAGAATCGAACGATATCTCTTCATAACAGACTTTGGTGCAGAAGCGTTGCAGGTCAGCGTCTTCAGAGGAAGAGGAAGCATCACCCGGTGCACTTTTTGCCTGGTTCTGAATCCCCTTCTTATTCTTCACATCCTGGTTCCTCTTACGAACTCTTCGGTACCGATACGCTGACCATTGCCGGTCTTACAAGGCGACCGTTGAGCGTATAACCTTTTTGATATTCCTCTTTAACCGTATCTTCTGTCACGTCTTCTTCAAGGCGGGAAATCGCCTGATGAAGGTTCGGATCGAAGCTAGCGCCTTTGGCGGCGATTGGTTTCAGACCGTGATTGTCGAGCACGCCGGTAAATTGTTTTTGGACCATCTTAACCCCTTCAGTCACGGGATTTTGCTGGCCTTCGGCGGCTTGCAACGCTTTATCAAGGCTGTCGAGGACGGGAAGGAGTTCTGAAAGGAGCTTCTCAGTTCCAAACTTAAGAAGATCAGCTCGGTCCTTTTCCTGACGACGACGCATGTTCTCCATGTCAGCCGCTTGACGCAGGAATCGGTCTTTCGCATCGAGAAGTTGTTCTTCGAGCCTTTGAATTTTCAAAGAATCAGTTTCCTGCTCTTTGCCGTTAGAATTCCCAAGACCTTCTTCAAAGCTCGGATAGTCTTCATTCTGGGGATCGATAGTCATACTCAGCTCTCCAAGGCACTTTGGGGGTCGTTCGTCAGGTCTCTTTTTACCCTGCACCGATTCGATCCGCAAGACCTAGAGCCCCAAAGCCAAGACCCGCTGAGCGGAAACCTCGAGTCTGGAACTAAGCATTTATGACGTTCTCATATATTCATCATAAATAAATTCAACACGGATAAAAGTAGGCAACTCCTAACCAGTACGGGTCTTGCAAGATTCGCCAGCTTGGCCATTGACAGTGGAGATGCGCTTAAGCTAAATCTTTCTTCACCTAAAAACGCAATGGTTTTCGATCCATGTGACTAAAACCAAGGCAACGTGCAGCCCCTGACTCCGAGTTGATATATGGATACCCCCGTTGATGTTTCGCCTTCTGATTCGAACAGCCTTGGCTCTGTGAATGCCCCGAGTGAGACGAGTAAACGTCTGTCGGCGCTATCCCGTCGAGGCATCCATATTGAAGATGCCGACCTTATTACGCGACTGGATCAGTATTCGATCGAGGATGTCGTCGAGCTTAAGATCTCACGCTTTTTCGACCAGATTGGGACCTTTTACCCAGAAGACGTTTACGACCTTCTGATGTCTAAGGTTGAAAAGCCCCTTCTGATCCAGATCCTTCGTCGTGTGGGCGGAAATCAGGTTCAGGCCGCAAAGATCCTCGGTATTAACCGCAATACCCTGCGTAAGAAGATTAAGCAGTACAGCCTTTGATTTGAGCCGTTCTAAAGGATAGGCCCTTCGTTCGGAGGGGTCTCACGACAAATCCTTCGTTAAGATGTTTTTCAAACATCTTTGAAGTTTCTTCTTCATATCTTAATTTTCTATCCCTAAATTTCTGTTATTCGTCCGGATCACTCATCGTTCCGCCCTCTTGGAATAGGTTCTGGAACGAGACGTATTGCGGCTGGTAGGCTAGCTTGAGCGTTTTCAAAGCACCGTGACGGTTCTTTGCGATGAGAAGTTCGGCCATGCCGGTCATCTCAGAATTTGGGTTATAGTACTCATCGCGATAGATGAACATGATCATATCCGCATCTTGCTCCATCGAACCGGATTCCCGCAGATCGGAGAGTTTCGGACGTTTGTCGGGACGTTGCTCAACACCACGGTTGAGCTGTGCAAGCGCGATCACAGGGATGTTCAATTCCTTCGCAAGGTTTTTAAGCCCCATCGAAATTTCCGAAATCTCGCGCTCACGACTCTCCGGTTTGCCTGTTCCTGCTGTCATGAGCTGAAGATAATCGATGATCACCATGTCGAGGCCGTTCTCTTTATGGTAACGCCGACAACGGGATCGCAATTCCATCAAAGAAATACCGGGTGTTTCATCTATACCCAGATAATCCTTTCGCTCGTAGATACGGCGTGCACCTTCCATCAGGCGATCCTGTTCTTCGTCTGTAAGATCACCTTTACGAAGGCGGGACGAATCCACTCGAGCCACTGAAGCTAGAACACGCGACATGAGCTGCTCTTTACTCATCTCAAGAGTAAAGACAGCAACTTTTTGTCCCGCCATCGCAGCGTTCGTTGCGATGTTTAAAACGAAGGCTGTTTTACCCATACCGGGACGAGCCGCGAGAATAACAAGGTCAGAGCCCT
>JAZKGL010000260.1:0-4740 GCA_040385935.1 Bdellovibrionota bacterium | reverse complement strand
AAGGCTGTTTTACCCATACCGGGACGAGCCGCGAGAATAACAAGGTCAGAGCCCTGCATACCGCCGGTGAGAGAATCGAGATCATTGAATCCCGTCGTGACACCGGTCACCGATCCATCGGTCTCAAGCTTTCGCTGGATTTCTTCAATCGTGGATTCGAGCACGATATCGGCTTTGATAATACCTTTGCGATCGTATTCGCCTGAGATTGTCAAAAATTGCTTTTCAACAAGTTCGATAAAGGTCTCGATCTTACCTTCATACGAACCCGCACGCTCAACCACATCGAGACAGACCTTCATGATCGATCGGCGATAGAAATGGTTGCGAACGATTTGAGCATAATGCTCAAGGTTTTGCGTGATAGGCGCACACTCGGTCAGCTCTATGAGATAGGCGCCCGAGATTTCCTTGTGTTTGTTTTGTCGAAGCTTCTCAGACACGGTGACAATGTCAGCCGCTTCATTCGCGCGTGATAATTCCAGAATCGCGCTATAGATCTTTTGATGGCTATCGAGAAAGTAGTGCTCCGCTGCGAGAGAGCCTTCGATCGCAGTCAGAGAATCGGGATCACTCAGGATAGCACCGAGTACCGCTTTTTCAGCATCGATAGAATGCGGTAGCGCTGGTCCTAAAGCCATCGAGTTCTCAAATTTGAATACGGGGTGTTAATGAGGATAAGACACTTCTCTAACTATCAAGATAGGCAATGCGGAGGGGTTTCACAAGCAAACAATTTCTAAATAAAAACAGGCGCTTACGCTTGAGCGTAAGCGCCTGGATCACTTGTGAATCACTGAGCTGCAACAACCCAGATTTTGAACTTCGCAGTCACTTCAGGGTGAACTTTAACGTCAGCTGAGTAAACACCAACTTTTTTGATTTCTTCATTAAGTTTGATGTCTTTTTTGCTAACTTTCACGCCTTCAGCAAGGAGGAGTTCTTCGAGTTCTGCTGTAGTAACAGAACCAAAGATTTTCTCGTCTTCGCCGACTTGCTTAGTCACAGTAACCGAGATTTTCTCGATGTTCGAAGCGGCTTTCTTGGCTTCGCCAAGGATAACAGCTTTTTTCTTATCGAGAAGACGGATTTGGTGCTTAAGCGAGGCTTGGTTGCCTTCGTTTGCAACAGCGCCGAGGCCGCGTGGGATAAGGAAGTTACGTGCGTAACCATTCTTAACTTTAACGATCTCGCCGATACGGCCGAGATTTTCAACGTTTTGGCTTAGAATTAATTTCATGGATTATCTCTCCTCAGCTTGACGCTGAGACGCAGCCGCTTGTTTAGCAAGTTCGACTTTACGTCCTTCAACATCAACTTTATCGCCGATTTTGATGACGAGGTAACGCAAAACGTTTTCGTCGATGCGAAGAAGACGTTCACATTCTGCGATGCTAGCGGGTGCGCTGGCGGTATCGTAGAACATGTAGTGACCGCGGAAGTTCTTGCGAACTGGGAAAGCCATACGCTTGTTACCCCAGTCATCACGCTTAACGAACTCGCCGCCTTCGCGTTTCAAGATCTCTTCGTAGCCAGCGAAAACTTTTTGTTTATCAGCGTCTGGCAAATCACCTTTGGCAACGATTGTAAATTCATACTCGCGTAACAAAATAAAACCTCCCTTTTGGATTGAGCAGCCAACTTCATTTAAGAAATAAGCAAAGGAGCTCACAACACATAGTTTTTTATGAAGACCGAGACTGTTGAAAGATGCCCTGAATTCTCAGAAGTGCTTCGTCCACCATCTCTTTTTCGACTATCGGCATTTCTTCGGTCATGAAGTTGGCCAAGACCCAGTCCGCGACATCCATTTTGGCGAAATCGCCATAAGGTTTCCCCACACCGAGTTTCAGGCGGGCAAAGTCTTCGGTACCAAGCTCGGCGATCGTACTGCGAATCCCATTGTGACCGCCGGCACCACCACCCATACGCGCCTTTACTTTCCCGAACGGAACATCGACATCATCATGGAGAACCACTACGTCTTTGCTATCGATCTTGAAAAACCGCGAGGCTTGCGCAATCGATTTTCCACTGAGATTCATAAAGGTTTGCGGCTTGAGGAGAATACAGTCTTCACCCAGAAACCGCATGCGACCGAACTCTGAATCAAACTTCTTTCCCTGCCAAGATTCCTTTTGCCGGGAAACGATCTGATCCAGAACGAGAAAACCAGCGTTGTGGCGAGTCGTAAGATATTTGTTCCCTGGATTTCCCAGACCGACAAGCAGCTTCACTCTTCACACCGCCTTCAAGAATTAAACAACGATAAGGTCGACGTGCAAAGCCACGCGCTTAACCGGATCGAGTTGGAGTTCTTGAATCTTAACTTTATGAGTTTGGCCACCCAAGCTAAGGTTGAAGATCTTGCCTTCAGCTTTGTTAGCTTTGTGAAGCCATTTTGGATCGAGCTCGATATTGGTGTTACCAGCTTTAGCCAAGATTACAGCAGGGATTTTGCCATCGCGACGCATCTTACGAGCTTGGCTTTTTCCACCTGGTTCACGAGCACTTGCAGCGATCGTAATCAATTCTTCAGACATGAGTTCATCTCCTTATATCATCACCCCAGACCCGTATAAGCCTGACCTCGGTCAGAATGCCTCAGTCTATCGACGCATCAATAGCAAACAAGGGTGGATAGTCCACGCATGAGCAAGGGTTATATAGGGAAGTTATCGGGCTGGCAAGAGGCTTATGACGCCTCTTGACCAAGGACTTTGTTAATAGTGGCGCGTTGTTTTAAACGAATAGACTACTGATAGAACCTGACGAATGAATGCGTCGAATAGCCTTCGCTAATAGGTCGGCAACCGTCAGTTGAGTGATCTTGGAACAGTTGCGAGCCGCTTCCGACAAAGGAATTGTATCGGTTACGACCAGTTCCTTAAGAACCGAAGACTGAATACGGTCGATCGCAGGTCCGCTCAATACTGCATGAGTAATGGCAGCGCTTACCGATTTCGCCCCTTTTTCCATCAGGGCATCTGCGGTCTTACACAAAGACCCGCCAGTGTCGACGATGTCATCGATGATCAGACAATTTTTGCCCTTCACATCCCCTATCACGTTCATGACTTCACTCTCATTTGGACGATCGCGGCGCTTATCTACGATCGCGAACCCACAGCCATAGTACTTCGCCATAGCACGAGCACGTTCCACACCACCTGCGTCAGGCGAGACCATCAAAAGGTCATCCGCCGCATCGAAGTAAGGGCCAAATATTGGTTTTGAGAAAAGGTGATCAACAGGAATATTGAAGAAGCCTTGGATCGCGCTGGTGTGAAGCTCCATCACGAGGAGGCGATCGATGCCCGAGACGGTAAAGAGGTCTGCGACAAGTTTGGCTGTGATCGGTGTCCGGGGGGCGCTTTTGCGCTCTTGTCTTGCATAGCCGAAGTAAGGACAGACAAGTGTAATGCGGCGAGCTGAAGCACGGCGGCAGGCATCAACCATCACGAGTGCTTCTATAATGTTATCATTGGCCGGCGCGCAGGTCGGCTGGATGATGAAAACGTCTTTGCCCCGTACATTGGCTTGAATTTCGACGCGGATCTCACCATCGGAGAAACGGTCGACACGGGCTTCGCCTAAGGCCATATCCAAAGATTGGCTAATCTTTAGAGAAAGCTCGCGATTGCCGTTGCCAGAGAACACTATCATGTCACTGTCCATCAAAGGCCTCATCTTGCTAAGAGAAACACATTTATTGATTCACAGCGAAATAGGCCGGATGAACCGCTCGCGTGCGCTGGGAGTCAGATGCTATGAAGTTGTAGAACATGGATTTTATAGAAAAGAGAGCGGGAAATAGAGACTCAAGGATGTGAGTGGCTGGGGCGGTAGGATTCGAACCTACGAATGCTGGAATCAAAATCCAGAGACTTACCACTTGTCGACGCCCCAGTTCAGAATGAATCGTCATCCTCGTTGGGAGCTAAACCTACCGCAGCTATCTCTGAATCGTCAAGCTCATTTCAGAATTTTTCTAGGCTCTTGCAGCCGGTAAAAGCAACGTAGCACCTTGGCCTAATTTCCACTCAAAACCGGCTTCATCCGACCAGTCAAGAATCCATACTCCTTGCGGCTCCAGGACTTCTGTCAGAAGACGATCGGAGACGCGATCAGTCACGCTTCGTTGGAAGTTTCTTTTCAATTCGCGACCTGCGTAAGGGCTGCGGAGAACTTCGTTAATCAGCTTGGTTTGCAGACCTTTGCCGATTTCTAGGCGAAGCTGTTTGCTCTGCAGCCGGCCATTGAGTGTCGTGAGTTCGCGATCGAGCAGATATTGATAGTCGGCGGCCTGGAGCTTTTGAAAGCTGATGATTTCATCAAAGCGATTGATAAGTTCGGGACGCATGACATCCATGAGCTGACGGCGAAGGTAGGAATCCACTTCATTTTCTTTCACACCGGACAGAGGAATCTGCGTGTTGGATGTGAGGATAAATAAGCAGCGTTTGAAGTCAGCTTCGCGGCCTTGGCCATCGGTGAGGCGACCTTCATCGAGGATTTGAAGAAGCAGGTCTAAGACTTTGGGATGCGCTTTGTCAATTTCGTCGAGAAGAACGAGAGAGAATGGACGATGCCGAACCGCATCGGTGAGCACACCGCCTTGATCATAACCTGCGTAACCGGGAGGGGCTCCGATTAAACGGGAGACATGGTGAGCTTCGCCAAATTCTGTCATATCGATTCGAATCAGATTGTCTTCGCGAACGAAGACTCTTTCGGCCA
>JAZKGL010000259.1:0-11439 GCA_040385935.1 Bdellovibrionota bacterium | reverse complement strand
TCAAGGCCTCCAAAGGTCAAACGAAATGGGGCTGGGAAGGCGAGTGCACCTGCCGCATTAAGTAACATTGAAAAATCCATCACCCACACAAACGACAAGTTTGTGTTGGTGAATCTCCAACTCTCTTCGCAAAGCCACGATCCGCCTGCCTTGCACGATCCCCGTAAAAAGGACTACTCAAAACAACCAAACTTGACACCAATCAAAGACAAATTCTTGATTTGAAGCCTTTGTAGGCATGGTGAGCGTCTTTTCTCTTGTCAAAGCTGCCTCTTAGAGTTCATTCTTTCCAACATGCCGACAGGATTGACCTACCGCATCGTCTCTTCCGAAGGATAGACGGGTAGATCCCTTTGAGGAGCAGCATGGAACAGCAGTATAGCGAAGAGCATATCAAGTCACTCGATTGGAAGGACCACATTCGTTTGAGGCCCGGTATGTATATCGGAAAGCTCGGCGACGGCACTCAATCCGATGACGGAATCTATATCCTTATCAAAGAGATCATCGACAACTCCGTCGACGAATTCGTCATGGGCAAGGGTAAACGAATCGATATCTCCGCCGACGCACTCCACTTCACAGTGCGCGACTACGGACGCGGAATACCACTTGGCAAAGTGATCGAATGTGTTTCCCAAATCAATACCGGCGGCAAATACGGCTCCGGCGCGTTTAAAAAATCGGTAGGACTCAACGGCGTCGGCACCAAAGCCGTTAACGCCCTTTCTGAAAAATTCATCATCCGCTCCTACCGAGGCGGTGAAGGTCTTGAGGCCGAATTCAAGGCTGGCATACTCGTTCGCGAGAAAAAGCTCAAAGCTAAAGGCGAGCCGGACGGCACTGTAGTCGAATTCACTCCCGATCATACGATCTTTAAAGGCTACTCGTTCGATCACGAGATCGTCGAGCAGATGCTTAAAAATTATTCTTATCTAAACCCAGGTCTCACGCTTCATTTCAATGACAAAGTCTTTGCTTCGGAAAACGGACTCCTTGATCTTCTCAGCGAGAAGACCGAGACGACGACTCTACGCTATCCGATCATTCATCTACGCGGCGAAGATATCGAAATCGCGATGAGCCACTCCGAGCAGTTCGGCGAGGAGCACTACTCTTTCGTCAACGGCCAGCACACCAGCATGGGCGGGACACATCAGGCGGCGTTTCGCGAAGGTGTGGTAAAAGCCATTCGTGAGTTCTATAAAAAGGATTATGACACCGCCGATATTCGATCAGGTATCGTTGCTGCTGTCGCGATTCGTGTCGATAACCCGGTTTTCGAATCGCAGACGAAAACGAAACTCGGGTCTCAAACGCGTGGTGACGACGGGCCATCGCTCAAAGGCTGGATCGTCGATTTCTTAAAGGAACAGCTCGATAACTTCTTGCATATCGATTCTGAAACAGCCGGCGCTTTGCAAAAGAAGATACTGCAAAGCGAACGCGAGCGTAAAGAGATGCAGGGCATACGTAAGATCGCTCAAGATCGAGCGAAGAAGGCTAACGTCTTCAATAAAAAGCTTCGTGACTGCCGCATCCATCGTCTGTCCAAAGATCCTGATGCCAATCTCACGACTCTGTTTATCACCGAGGGCGATTCGGCCAGCGGAAGTCTGACCAAGGCCCGTAGTGTGAAGACGCAGGCGGTCTTCAGTCTGCGCGGAAAGCCGCTCAATAGCTTTGGGATGTCGAAGAAGATCGTTTACGAAAACGAGGAATTTAACCTCCTTCAGCATGCTCTACAAATCGAAGACGGCATTGAAGGTCTTCGGTACCAACGTATCGTACTCGCAACCGATGCCGACGTTGACGGTCTGCATATCCGTCTTTTGCTCATGACCTTCTTTTTGCAATTCTTTCCCGAACTCGTGAAGGCCAACCATCTGTTCATATTGAAGACACCGCTCTTTCGTATCCGCGATAAGACGAAGACGGTTTACTGCTACGATGAAAGAGAAAAGGATGCGGCTCTCAAGAAGTTTGGCAAGAAGCCGGAAATCACGCGATTTAAAGGATTGGGTGAGATCAGTCCCGATGAATTCGGTCAGTTCATCGGCGATCGCATGCGTCTTGAACCGATTCGTCTGTCGAGCAAATCTTCGATCTTTGAACTCTTGAACTACTACATGGGCAAGAACACACAAGATCGCCAACGTTTCATCATCGATCATCTTCGCACCGAAGACCCACTTGATTTGGATGTAGTATGAGTGACAAGCCTACCGACAAAGGAGCGACGCCTTCAGGGGCTCGCCCCATGCCGCACGTCGAGGATCTTTATCAATCCTGGTTCCTCGAATACGCGTCCTATGTAATTCTCGATCGCGCCGTGCCTGATATTCGTGATGGTTTAAAGCCCGTTCAAAGGCGTATCCTTCACGCTCTATGGGAACTTGATGATGGCCGCCTCAATAAAGCGGCGAATGTCATTGGTCACACGATGCGCTATCACCCGCACGGTGATATGGCGATCGAAGATGCTCTCGTTAAAATCGCCCAGAAAGAATTCCTTATCGATATGCAGGGAAACTGGGGGAATATTCATACCGGCGATCGCGCGGCGGCTCCGCGTTACATCGAAGCCCGACTGTCTCACCTTGCCAAGGAAATCGTTTTCAACGAAGAGATTACCGACTGGCAGCCGTCGTATGATGGCCGAAACAAAGAGCCACAGTTTCTCCCAGTGAAATTCCCTTTGCTTTTGGCTCATGGAGTTGAGGGTATAGCCGTTGGTCTTTCCACACGGATACTGCCGCACAACTTTGGTGAGATTTGTGATGCGGCGATAGCTTGGTTGAAAAACAAACCTGTTCTACTTATGCCCGATTTTCCTACGGGTGGTGTTGCCGACTTCAGTGCCTACAAAGATGGGCAGCGTGGCGGCAAGATTCGTGTACGCGCGAAAATGGAGACGATCGATAGCAAGACTCTGGCGATTCGTGAGGTTCCTTATGGAACAACGACGACTAGTGTCATTGAATCGATCCTTGCCGCTCACGATAAGGGCAAAATTAAAGTTAAGAAAGTGGAAGACAATACAGCCCAAGATGTCGAAATCCTCGTGCGCCTTCCACCTGGCGTCTCGGTCGAACAAACCGAAGAGGCTCTCTATGCCTTCACCGACTGCGAAGTTCCTATCTCCACCTACGCGTGTGTCATTCGCGAGGAAAAGCCTTGGTTCTGTAGTGTCAGCGAGATATTAGAGTACGCGGCAAGGCAGACTCGAGAAATCATCGGCCAAGAGCTGACCTTACTGGCTAAGCAGCTTAAGGCCAAGATTCACAAAGCGACTCTTGAAAGCCTTTTCATCGAGCACAAGATCTATCGTAAGCTTGAGGGAGCGGACTCTTGGGAGGATGCCCTCGATCGTATCGCCAAGGCTTTCAAGCCTTTGATCAAAATGGTTTCCGATCCTATATTGGATGCCGACTACGAAGCCTTGCTGGAAATTCGCTTCAAGCGATTGACTAAATACGACAACGAAACGGCAGAAAAAGCTCTGAAAGAACTTCGCGGAAGTCTCTCCGAGGTCGAAGAGAAACTCTCCGATCTCACCAAGGTGACGATTCGCTACTTTGAAGCCCTGAAGAAAAAGTATGGTCCTGCGCATAAGCGTAAGACCACGATTAGCGGCTTTCAAGAAGTAAAAGCGCGTGAAGTCGTCTTCGCTAACCAAAAACTCTATGCGAATCGAGAGACCGGGTTCATTGGAACCAGCCTCAAAAACGATGAATTTATCACCGCGTGTTCGGATCTCGACGAGTTCTTGATCATACGAAGAGATGGTCAGATCGTTCTAAGCAAGGTCTCGGAAAAGAGTTTTGTCGGAGAAGGCATCGAGTCAATTAATATACTGCCGACCGGTGCGAGTGATGCGGCGATTCATGTTCTTTACCAAGACAAGGAATCGGGTTCGGTCATGGCCAAGCGCATGAAGCTGAGCGGCATGCAGCGCGATAAAGGTTATGAGTTCATGAAGGAGGGCAATTCGAAAATCCTCTACGCCCGGGTCGTCGATGCCGAAAAAGCGGATTGGCTGGAGCTAAAACGCCTCGGAGCGAAGAAAACCTGGCTCTTCAACTTTCAGGATCTTGAATTTGCGACGCGCGCTTCAAAAGGTCAGATCCTCACCGTTCGTGATCTTGAATCATGGAAGAATGTTGAGGAAGGCCCGCACTTCAGAACGGCAATCAACCTCACTTTAAGTGCTGACGGTCATCACATCGTGATCGGCGGCAAGGGTAAAAAAGTCGGAAGCTATCCGCCTTCGCAGCTCCTCATCGCTTTAACGGAAGATGGGTTTTTGAAAGTGTTTCCAGCAGCAGAACCGCAGACTTTGACCAGCCCTTTGAAAGAACTATTCCCGCTCTTAGTAGGCGGTATACTCACCGTCGTCGCGCGAAGCAAAGATGTGATCTTTGCTCGCCGGATCAAGACCGAAGAACTGTCTGAAGGTCTGGAGGTAGATCTGTTCGACGGTCGAGAGATTGGCGGCGAATTTATCGCTACCCAAGATGCAGCGCCTCTTCTCGAACTCCACTTCGGTTCCAAAGCCAATATGAACGCTCCGCCTGAGATCGTACCTGTGAGCGATCATGTGCCGACCCGCAGCCTTTCGGGAGCCGTCAGCCGAATCAATAGGCCGGGAGTGAGTTCTATGAAAGCGTGGGTGGCCCCGGGCTCTGGGTCAGGGACTAAGCATTGAAAGCTGATCCTGCAGTCAGAGTTCGGCGAGCCTGCAGACTTGATCGAAAGCGAACAATGGTTTGAAAGATCAACGAAGTAGGTCCTATAGAGTTTGGTGAATCTTAAAATCCAATAGGTTCAAGTAGCCTGGCGAGGTTCGCCGGGCTTTTTCTTGCCCAAAGGTAATAAAGTTTCGCGCCTACATGTCCGAAAGATAAGGGTAGTTTAACTACCTAAGGTTCAACCGTAACATGCAACGCCGCTCACTCATAAAAGGACTCGCATTAAGCCTCACAGCGCCTCTCGCTGGGAAAGCTTTCGCACAGGACGGAACCATTGCGGCTCCGATCGATGCGGCGACCGCAGCGCGTATGCAGCACAAAGCCAAACACTTCGATCAAGACTTTGAAGACGACTTTTATCTGACGACCGAGCAGCAGACCCATCTGCTCCTTCCTGTGCTTTCCAAACTCGCTCAGGCTAAGAAAGTTGTGGGCTTTGGCCATTTCAATCTGATGTCCGTGGACGAACTTTTGAAAGTCGTGGCACGAACCGAACTTGGTGCATTCACTAGGCTTGAAATGGACTTCATCGAAGAGACGTTTTTTCGTGATGCGAAAGCCTACGGATTCTATGGCGCAAAAGTCTCGACCGAACTGCTATCGAAAATAAATATCAGCAAAACGATAAAGATGCCTGGTACTGGGCACTATGTTTTCCGTGGTCGTCCCGAGGTTCTTTACAAGGAACTTAAAAAGGATGTCGGCGACGGCATCGTTCTAACCTCCGGTATTCGCAGTGTCGTCAAGCAGCTCGATCTGTTCTTGTCTAAGGGCGCCCAGTGCAAAGGCAACCTATCTAAAGCCTCGCGTTCACTTGCACCTCCCGGCTATTCGTTTCATGGTGCCGGTGATTTTGATGTTGGGAAAATCGGATTGGGTGCAGATAATTTCACGGACATCTTCGCCAACACCGATGTCTATAAACGGTTGATCGATCTGGGCTATGTGAATATTCGCTACACCGAGACCAACTTCTACGGCGTTCGTTTCGAACCTTGGCACATCAAAGTTTCTGACACTTGACACACCCCCATCCTTTATATTACTATTTGGTTAAATAACTGAATGGTAATATATGAGAGACCATTTAAGCCAAACATTCCAAGCTCTTGCTGATCCCACTCGCCGCGCACTCCTCGCTGAACTTGCGCAGGGCGAGGCGAACATTTCGGACCTCTCCAAGCCCTTTCTCAAAAAACTTTCGCAGCCCGCTATCACCAAACACCTAAAAGTTTTGGAGCAGGCAGGACTCATTCGTAAAACTAAGGATGCGCAGTGGAGAAACTGCTCGATCAAAGTCGAACCCCTGCAAGTCGCTTCAAGCTGGATCGATCAATACAGAGAACTCTGGGAGCAATCGCTCGACAGACTCGGTGATTATCTCGATGACATGCAAACAGTAGAAAGAAAGGCTAAGGGTAAAAAAGATGAGTAAGTCAAAACCCAACGAAATCCTGCTGACTCGCGTCTATGATGCTCCTTTGAAACTCGTATGGGAAGCATGGACGGATCTCAAGCATATTGAGAAGTGGTGGGGCCCGCGCGGCTTTACCCTGACGACGAAAAGCAAAGAGCTAAAACCCGGCGGCAAGTGGATTTACACGATGCATGGACCGGACGGAACCGACTACCCAAACATCGCTACCTATCACGAAGTCGTTCCTTTCCAAAAGCTCGTCTATGATCACGGCGGAAACGAAGAACGGCAAAAGCTTTTCACAGTGACAGCCACCTTTCGCGAAGAGGCTGGCAAGACGGTTCTGACAATAGTTTCGGCGTTTGATGATGCCGAAGCAGCCAAGGCTGCCAAAGCATTTATCAAGTCAGCCGGTGGTAACGCCACCTGGGATAGACTCGGAGAATTCCTTGAGGACACATACCAGGGCAATGATCCGTTTATCATTCAGCGTTCTTTTGAAACAGACATGAAAACGATGTTTTCGATATGGCAAAATCCCGATTCCCTCGCTCGCATGCTTGGACCGAAGGGTTCTCAAACCAAGTTTTTACGCACCGATGTTCGGGAAGGCGGACAATCTCTTTGGGAGATGAGTATCCAGTCGAAGATGAAACACGGTCTACTCTTTTTCGACAAGATCAAGCCATTTTCCGAGTTTACCTACCGTCAGACTTTTAGCGATGAAAAGGGTGAGTTTACGAAGGCGCCTCATGAAACGCCTTATCCGGATCAATTGCTTACGACGGTGAAGTTTTTTGAAGAAGAACCCCGTGTGACAAGGATCTCGGTACGCTGGGATATTGTGGGATCAGCCAGTGAAGCGGAGAAAAAAGGATTTCACGACCTTAAGCCGATCATGACGATCGGCTGGAATGAGTCCTTCGATAAAGTGGATGAGATGATCGGCTAACGCTTATTTCTGAAACGCACTTGAAGGTACGATCACAAAATCGCTCGAACCGGGAACGAGCCAAAACAGTTCTAAAGCAATGCGGTTGGCCGGACCTTGGTAGTAGTCCAACACAAAATCGTGCGAGCCAGCTGTCAAAGTCATAGACCCTTCGCGCGCCTCAGCTTGATGAAGGCCGTTGTTATCGACGACTGTGGTGCCGTTGATATAAAGCATAGAGCCATCATCGGAGCGAAGTCGGAATTGATACTCACCGGCTACCGGGATATTCAGCTTGCCTTTGGTGTGGAGGGCAAACCATTCAATGAGGTTTTCGACGCCAGGGAAACCGTCGTCGAAACTCCGTTCAGGCACATTGAATTGGTCCATGCATACGGTTGAGATCTTGTCCTCGGGAATCTTATCGAATTCGGGTAGACGCTGGGTCTCGACGGGCAGGCGGAAGACTTCAGCCTCGATAGGAAACACCTCATTGCCCTTCGAGCATCCGATAAAGATAGTTTCCGCTGGAATCACCTTCAGCGTCTGAGTAGCAAAAATGGTGTTATCAGTGGCAAGCGTGGCCTTGATAGTCACGGTAATTTCATTTTTCAAGGTCTGTGAACTCGAATAGACGCCAAGAGTCGAAATCGTACCGAGGTCGACCCCATCCGGTCCGCTGACTGTCCAAACCACCGATTTATTTTCTGTATTTTTTACAATGGCCTTGGCCTGCACTGGCTTTTTACCAGCTCGAACTTCCAAGGCTGAAAGTTCCACAGCAATTGTGACTTCAAGAGCCACCGGTTCTGGAGCGGGCTTGGCGTCGGCTGCCTTGGGGGGCAGAGTAACTACGGGAGGATTGCCTTTAAATGTGGTACTTTCCGAACACGCGAGCATAAGAGTGAAAGAAACCAAAGTGATAGGCGATGCTCTGAAATTCATGAAAATACCCCAGTAATGACCATAATGTTCATGACTGGGGTATCGGCATAAAAGTCTGAAATTTAACTTACAAAGAAAGAAAGTCCGCACTACGTTCATTTGGAAAACGCGACGTTAGCTTCGCGTGACCATCGGCTGACTGCTCTCGGCTATTTTTGATATCTTCCAGTTGCGTGCAGAGTTCGGCAAGCAGCGAACGCACATCGTCCGAGTCCTTCAGCCTATAACGAGCATTGGACGCGTGAGCCCCAACCACAATGGTGAACCCATCGTCAGGAACGGCTTGGAACATATCCTCATCGGTTCTATCATCGCCGATCGCAACGATACAGGATAGCGTGACCTTCTGTAAAAGCTCGTGGATCACTACACCTTTGTTCAGATGAGGATAACGGGCTTCCACCGTTTTTTTACCATTGAGCACCTGCATATCAGGATAGAAGTCTTCGATAAATTTTTGCGCTTCATTCGCGGCACGTTCGGCGGATTGAGGGCTCGCATTCCGGTAGTGAAAGCAGCAACTAAAAAGCTTGGTCTCAACACGCGTGCCAGCATATTTGCCAGCAATTTTCTGCAGCCCGCGCGACAGCTTTTGGATCGTCTCAACCTCATGGCTCGAAACCATTGAATCCTGCGCTTCATTCACGGCCCCATGTTCGGCATGGAGGTGAACAGCGATACCCGCAAACCAGCTTTTGAGTTCTCGCATGGGCCGTCCGCTGACGATATGAAGATCAGAGCGCTCCGAAAGTCTTTTCAAAAGCTCGCGCAGCTCTTGGTCAGGAACCGCCGAGGCCGGAACCTTGACGATAGGAAATAGCGTTCCATCGTAGTCCAAGGTGATTTCCAAAGGAAGATTCTTCTCGGCAATATCGCGAGCAAGAAACTTAGGGTGATCAAATTGAATGCGGCGGAGCTGAGCCGGAACAGAGCTGAGTTGATCCAAGAAACTCTTGGCCCAATCAGCAGTGTGAAAGTGAATCACGCGCTCACGCAAGGCGCGCATGCGAGCTTCTCTTTCAGGTTTTGGCATGGCGACGGCAGTTTTAAAACACTGCGCCATCTGACAAATATCGTAGGGGTTGATCATCAAGGCTTCATGCAGTTCGCTCGATGCACCCGCAAACTCGCTAAGAACCAAAACACCATCGTCGTCATCACGAGACGCGATAAATTCTTTAGCGACTAGATTCATCCCATCTCGAACCGGCGTTACGAGCATCACATCGACATCTTTATAAACCTGATAGATCTCTTGCGGATGAAACGATCGGGTCAGATAAAAAATGGGTTGATAAACGGGAGTGCTGAATTTTCCGTTGATTCGGCCAACGTACTCATCGAGCTGTCGACGAAACTTTTTGTAAGCAGGAACATCGCCTCGGGATGGAGGAGCAATCTGCACCAGCATCAACTTGCCGCGAAGAGATGGATTATTTTCCAAAAGATATTCAAACGCTAAGAGTTTACGCGCTAAGCCCTTGGTATAATCGAGGCGATCAACCGAGAGAAATATCTTTAGCTCGGGATGTTCTTCACGAACATGATGCAGAGCTTGGGCAAGACTGTTGTCACCATCAAACGCGCGACTGAGTTCGCTAGGATCGACACCGAGTGGGAAGGTGTTCAGCTGAACCGTGCGATCGACCAGAGTCACGGAACTTTCGTCAGTGTCAGCATTCAGAATCTGATCGACAGAATCGATGAAGTGATCGAGATAGTCTTGCGTATGAAAACCGATGAGATCAGCACCGAGCAATCCTTTTAGTATTTCCTTTCGCCAAGGCAAAATGCGGAACATTTCGTAGGCGGGGAAGGGGATGTGAAGAAAGAATCCTATTTTTACATCGAGGTTACGTTCACGTAGCATCTCGGGCACGAGCTGAAAGTGGTAGTCATGTATCCAAATCAAATCACCCGGTTTTGCAACACGCGCGATCGCATCGGCTACCTTTTTGTTGCACTTTACATATTCGTCCCAGCCTGCGAACTGCAGGGGGAGATTCCCCACCTGATAGTGATAGAGGGGCCAGATCACGCCGTTACACATATCATCCATGAAAGGATGGTGGTCATCGTCGGAGAATTCTATTGGAATGCAGCCTCGGTCAGTAAAGTCTTTATGAATCGCTTCACTCATCTTGGCGGAAACTTTTTTATTCGAGCCGCTCCAACCTAACCAAAGGTTATTGCTTTGGAGCAGGGGCATGAGACCAGTGGCAAGTCCGCCCACACTGGTTTCGAGGTGAAAGTCTTGGTCTTTGATCACAACGTTGAAAGGCAATCGGTGTGAAACTATCAAAGTACGACCCATTCAAATCTCCCTCAAGACATCAAATGCAAAAAAGCAAAGGTGACAAACCTACTTGGGCATCTGCAATGCAAGAGACTTGCCAATGTGTATCGCTTATTTGTGCAAGTGCTTAGGAAAAAAGAAAGAATTTATGCCTTCGTACTTTTGGCGAAGATATTTAAAAGGTAAGCAAAATGACGCCTACGATAGCCGAAAGGGTGGCTAAGATTTTGCCTCTCGTGAGCTTTTCTTTCAGGAAAATCACGGCCAAGAGGACGGTGAAGACGGTCGAAGTTTGATTCAGCAAAGCAGCAACCGTGGCCTGTAGATATTTATAACCAGCGATCCAAAGAATGATGGACATGTACGAACTGAAAAAACACGCGGCAAAAAGCTGTAGTTTGTGCGGGGTTTTGAAGACGTTGGTGATGTTGCTGATGGGCTCTTTGCTTAAAAAGAACAGGACAGCTGCTGCGACTGTTCCTCCTATCATTCGAATGGAGACCAGGGAAACCAAAGGGATCGCGTGGAACAGTGGTTTAACCATCACTATTCCGCAGGCCATGGTCAACATTCCACCAGCCATCAGAATGGTGCCCTTCGTTAACTCTTTGCGTGTTACGATTTTGCGCGAAGAATTCTCTTCTTCAGCATCGGGCGTTAAAAATAGCAGGGAAGCCAGGATGAATAAGCCGCCAAGCAGCATAACGGCCGTAGGCCGCTCGTCGAACCAAAGGACCGAGAGGAGTATTACGAACGGACTAAAAAGACACTCAAGGATCGCAATGTGCGAGGCTCCGAGAAAACGCATCGCGCGTAGGACTATGCCGTCGGCGATTCCTATACCGATAGCACCGCTGGTTAAAAGTAACACTGTATCCTTCGCTACCGGGAACTGCAGGCCATCTTCGAACACATAAGTCGTGAGGATCAGGAGGGGAAGGCCGACCAGGCTTTTCACCAGATTCAGCGCCAGCGGCTCAATTCGCGCGCCGGAAAATTTCAGCAAGATAACGGCACATGACCACGTAACAGCGCAGAGGAGCGCGATGGTATTGCCTAGCATTTAATCACTCCGAGCAGGGCCCAGCTTTACATATCG
>JAZKGL010000258.1:0-1603 GCA_040385935.1 Bdellovibrionota bacterium | reverse complement strand
CAAAGGAAATCTAATACATCAAAGAAATCATGAGCTTTCAGTTAGCATGCTCGAGATAATCTCTCAATCTTTGGTTCATCAATGACCGCGAAACCCAGAAGATTTCCGAGAGCTGACGGATCATATCAAACGACATGTCGAGCTTTTGAACCTCTTCGCGAAGCAGATCGCTAGGGATCAAGAGCGCGCCGGCAAAGACGTTGGCGAGTATATCGACGATCTCAGTCGGGGTATCGCTCAGCATTTCCTGAGGAATACGACCGGAATTGGCTAAATGTTTAAACAGGGCCTTGCCAGCGATAAATCGAAGGTAAGGGCGCGACTCACCGGTTTGGAAAGTGACTGATGTGCGAAGCGCCTGACCCTCATCCTCATGACGAATCGTAACGGCATCGGCTTGGAGTTCGTCATTGGTCACGGTAATATTGGGAACGAGGCGGTAGATCTCAGGAATATAAAGAGGCGTTTCGGTGAAGTTGCCCTGCTCGACGAGTTCGTTCGCAAGTTGAACGACAAAGGTCCGCTGCTTTTGAAAGTGCGTTTCAAATGCGGGAACCTGACCACCGCCTTGCCAGCGTGAAGGATTTTTGAAGTATTCCTTTTTCAGGCTTTCAAGCGGTTTACCATTGAGAGTGAAATCACCGTAACCTTTGAATTCAAACACGGCTTCATCGAGAGTCACTTTACCCGAAGTGATATCGATCAACAGGCCTTCATCGACATTCAAATGATCCGCGATGCTGCGAAGTGTGGTCAGCGAACGGATATTTTTCTTACCTTTTTTCCAGTGACTGCAATCAGCTGGGTCATAACCGAGGATAGCACCGACGTCCTGATCGATCACTTTAACGTTACCGTCGTAGCGGATTTCCAACGCTTCCTTGCAGAACTTGAATAAGGTCGCCGAGTGCGGGTAACGGTTGGCTTCAACCTTTTTCATGGATGCTCCCGATAATTTGCTCGAATGCCCCAAAGACCAGACACGCTCCCTTAAAGGATCGATGATCGATCTGTAGTAGTGATTCGTGACGATTTGGACCTTTAACCATTAGAAACGATTTTGACGGTGAGGTCAAGCGCTGCGAGATAGTGGAGGAAAAAGCGGTATTTAGAAGGAAGCACACCAAAGATTTGGTTTACTTCGTCACGCCTAAGATCGCGTGAAAAGCCTTGGGCACGAAAGGTTTGAAATCACCGCCTTTGGTGGCGACTTCGCGGACCAGAGTGGATGAGATAAAGGCCAGTTCGGGAGCGGTGGCAAAGAATAGGGTTTGCAAATCCGGGGAAAGCACGCGGTTGGTGTGAGTCATGGGCAGCTCGTACTCAAAGTCGGCCGCACTCCGAAGACCGCGAATGAGATAGCCGGCGCCTCGGGCTTTTGCGTAATTCACGACGAGGCCTTGAAAGCTCGCGGCCTCGATCCGTTTATCGCCGGCATAGGTTTCGCGCAGAGCCTTCAAACGATCTTCGATCGAGAGGAGTGAGGATTTGCTGAGGCTGTGTCCGAGCGCGATAATGATCTTGTCGAAGAGTGGGAGCGCTTGTTCAACGATCTGCTGATGACCCACTGTGAAGGGATCAAAGCTGCCTGGAAAAATCGCGA
>JAZKGL010000257.1:0-4098 GCA_040385935.1 Bdellovibrionota bacterium | reverse complement strand
GTTCTATGCATCGTGGCTTCGACACGCGTGGAAAACCAGGTTTCAAAACTTTCGGTCAGAAATCGAGTGGAGATATAGAACAGCAGAGCGGTTGGAGCCAAGGCAAAGAAAACGAGGGCTAAAACGAGTTTGGTGCGCAGCCGGCTCCCGACGACGCCGTGCCGCCTCTCGAGTACGAGCTTGATGATATTGCGAAACAAAAGGAAACAGAGGATCAAAATCAAGACGACGTTGATGTTGATCAGCCCGAAGTAGACGACCGAGTTAAAGAATTCGGGGTGATTGGAGAGCGCCTTACTGAGGTCAAACAAGCGACCTTCGAGACGTGACAGCGCGACAAAAGACAGAGCGATGACCAGCATCGCGACGATTTCGAAGAATCGTTTACGCTCGTCGCGGTTACCAAACTGCAGCCATTTCTTCTTGATAATAGTCAACTCGACCTACCTCGCGGACACAAAGTCTAGGCTCTTTCAGGGTCATAACACGATAACAGATATTGAGGATTCTGCCGAATACCGCTTAAATGGAAAACGCCCTGGCCCACCCCTCAGCCTAAAGAGGCCTCGATGACTGAAGGTCCTGATGAAGTCGAAATAGTGAAGCAGTTTGCGGCCAATCTCTACGCACGCGACAAACAGTTTGCGACGGTGGAATCCTATTGCCGGGATGCAAACGAGTTTCTTCGTTATCTCGCGCAGTTCAAGATGCCTTTGAAACGAGTCGAGCCCGAAACGCTTTTAGCCTTTCGCGACCATCTCTCGCACAGTGAGAAGGATAGGGAAAACTCGGTTCGCCGCAAAATCATCGGAGTTCGGCAGTTCTTTCGGTTTTTGGCGTCCGAGAAATTCATAACGATGACGCCCTTTGATGAGATGCCTCTTCCCGAACGTGATGACGGCATGAAGAAACCTCTGGCGCGCGGAAAGATTGAAGCCATGCTTAAAGGTATGCAGGCGATCGGTCTTAAGAGCAGCCGAGATATTGCGATTTTGCGTCTCTTAGCCTTCGAAGGCGTAAAGGCGAATGAGATTATCGATCTTCAGTGGAAGGATTTCGTCGCCGCGCAAAACAAAGCTTCTTTGTTTATAGGCGGGACCAAAGGCCGAAGCATTTTTCTTTTCCCCGAAACTGCCGCCGCTTTAAAGAAATATAAGGACATTATTGACGATTGGAAAGGTACGCGCCACGATTCCACTAACGAAGCCTTCCGCAATATCTTCGTATCGTTTAAAGGTAAAGATGGCTCTTTGGTGTCGCCAAAGCTCACGCGCCACGGCCTGAAATTTTCCCTCTATGAAATTGGCGAGCGCTTTCAGATACCACACCTTAACACCGAAAATCTTCGTCACTATGCGATCGAACATCTTTTGGGTGAAGGCTGGGATGCCGAAGACATCATGCAGCATTTGGGTTTGCGTAGACTCGGCAATATTGCAAAACACATGGCCCGCCGCAGGCAGGATGTTTCATGACCCCTTCGCCTGAAGACGATCTTTTCTGGATGACTATGGCCTTGTCGCTTGCCGAGGCGGCTGCCGCAATAGATGAAGTGCCAGTGGGCGCTATCATCGTTTGCCAAGGCCGACTGATCTCCACCGGAATCAATCTGCGCGAGTCGACTCGTCAGGCGAGCGCTCATGCCGAGTTTTTGGCTATCGAGGAGGCCTCGCGTTATCTCAATGCTTGGCGACTGCAGGACTGCACACTTTATGTAACCCTTGAGCCTTGTCTGATGTGCGCAGGCGCGATTTATCAGGCCCGTATCCCGCGCGTTGTCTACGGCGCTCGTGATGCCAAGGGTGGAGCGCTTGGCAGTCTTTACCAACTGAACGAAGACGCCCGACTCAACCATCGATACACGGTTGTTGAAGGCGTGCGTGCCGAATCCAGCGCGGCCCTTCTGTCTGGATTCTTCAAACGAAAACGGCTTAAGGTCTAAGGAATAAGCGTGCAGGCTCGCCTAATTTTCGGTAGCCTCCCTCGGTGCGTAACCACCCGTCAGCTGGAGAACATTCATGTCATTTGACTTCTACAAAGTGATGCATTTTTTTGGCCTTTTCATGGTTTTCTCCGCGCTCGGCGGACAGATTGCAATCGCCTTGAACGGTGGGGATTCCAAGCAGCAGCCGGCACGCAAATGGATCGGCATTTATCACGGTCTTGGATTGTTTATTATGCTCGTGGCAGGATTCGGGATGATTGCTAAAGCCAGCATCGGCTTTCCCGGTTGGATCATCGGCAAAATGGCGATTTGGATTATTCTCGGTGGAATCGGCGCTGTCGCGGCTCGCAAGAAAAACCTGGCAGGAATGGTCTGGACGATCGTTATACTTTTAGGGCTCACAGCCGCCTATTTAGCGCACTATAAGCCCTTTTGATTTTCGAAATGAGACGTATTAGCTAAGCGGCTTCTCAATGACAGTCGCTTTGGTAATAACGACAGGCTCTACAGGTCTATCCTGTGGGCCTGTACGAACTGCCCCAATCGCTTTGACCACGTCGAGACTTTCTTTATCCATCGCTTTGCCGAATACGGTGTACTGGCCGTCAAGATAAGGCACACGCTCCAAACAAATGAAGAACTGTGAACCAGCCGAATTTGGATCCGAAGTGCGGGCCATCGAGAGCACGCCTGGTTCATGAAGAATGTTATTAAATTCCGCAGGGATCTGATAGCCCGGGCCGCCAGTTCCTGTTCCTTGTGGGCAGCCGCCCTGGATCATGAAACCTTTGATGATGCGGTGAAAGCCAACGCCGTTATAAAATCCCGCTTTTGTTAAAGAAATAAGGTTCTTAACGTGACCGGGAGCTTGGTCGGGGAAGGTCTCGAGACGAATGAGTCCGAGATTTGTATCGAGGTTTACCTCGTACTTAGTCTTTGTAAAATCGATAGTTTTCTCGATTTCTTTGACTTGCTGTTTCATATCTGCCATAAGCCAATCCTTTATGTTAAGACGATCCAGGTGCCTGGGCTAAAGAGATACACGAATCCGCGCTTTGAGTAAATCGTCCAGAAAGGACTTGTCCCGTGCTTTCAAATTTCATTGCTATCTGTTCCGAGGATGCGGTCGCAGCCGTCGTGAAAGAGCTAGAGACTTACGGTGCCGAGAACGTCAAAGCGGGCTATAAAGCGGTCTCTTTCGACGCCGACCAAGAGACGAGCTATCGTCTTCACCTGAAATTACAAACACCTTCGCGCCTCCTTCAGGTCATCCGCCGCGGCTCGGGTTCGAGCATCCCGGTTCTGACCAACCAAGCGCGCAAAGTGAAGTGGAACGAATTCTTCCGCAGCGATACCACCTACCTTGTCGAAGGTGTGGCCGGTGATCGTGGTCCTGGTCATCCGACTGCGACCGATATCTCTAAAGCTATACGTATGGGCCTCGAAGATTTCTTTCGTCATAAAGAACTCGATGTTCCACGCGTCGATCTTAAAGAACCTAAGATCAAAGTCGTAGCGCATGTGCATGGCGGCGAGCTGACTCTCAGTCTCGATTCCACTGGGAAAAGCATGCATAAACGCGGCTACCGTATGGAAAACCATCCGGCTCCCGTGAAAGAAAACATGGCGGCTGCGCTACTCATTCTTGCTGGATACGATGGAACTCAGCCGTTCTACGATCCGATGTGCGGCTCGGGAACGATCGCGATTGAAGCCAGCTTCATGTCGTTGAACAAAGCAGCTTTGATTCACCGTCGCAAAGGCGAGTTCGCTTTCGAAAACTTTGCAACTTTTGACCATCATCTTTGGCGTCGCGTTCAGGAAGAAACTCGCGGAGCGAAACGTGATGAGCCTTTGGCCCGTATTTTTGCGAGTGATATTGAATCGAAGTATGTCGATGCCTCGCGCGAGAATGCACTTCGCGCCCGAGTTGAAAAGCACATCACGTTCTATCAAGGTTCGTTCTTTAACCTAGATGCACCAGCTTCATCGGGTTTGCTTTTGAGCAACCTTCCTTACGGCGAACGTATTGGTCAGTCGGATGAAACACATCTAATCGAGTTTTATAAACGCGTAGGCGATACTCTGAAGCAAAAATATTCGGGTTGGAAGGCTGCACTTCTTGTGGGTGCTGACACTCCGTATAAGTTTAT
>JAZKGL010000256.1:0-2639 GCA_040385935.1 Bdellovibrionota bacterium | reverse complement strand
GCATTGTCGTCGAACGGGGGGAAGCGGTTGAAGATCGCATGCGCACCGTTCACCGTCTGCAGCGCTCCGGTAGCTTTTCCGAAGAGAGTAATTACTGCTATGGCGAAGGGGGAGCCGGCACGTTCTCCGATGGCAAATTAACCTGCGGCCGGAATCATCCCCTGATTCGTTATCTCTTCGAGCAATGGGTTCGTTTTGGTGCGCCGGATAGTATTTTGTATGAAGCACATCCCCACATCGGGACCGATTACCTGATGCAGATCGCGCGGAAAACGCGTCTTTATCTCGAAACTCTTGGTACCAAATTCCTCTTCAAGACACGCATGATTGATTTTGAAGAGGGAACCACGTCGCGATACAAAGTTCACATGCACGATGGAACGACTTTAGAAACCGATCACCTCATCATGGCGATCGGTCACTCGGCGCGCGAAACTTATCAAATGCTCTATGAAAAGGGTCTGGCGATCGGGCCTAAACCTTTCGCCATCGGCGCGCGTTTCGAACACCCTCAGGATGTCATCAACAAGATTCAATACGGATCATGCACCCTACTCCCCGCGGCTGAATATAAGCTCGCGGCGCAGGCGAATGGCCGCGGAATCTGGACATTCTGTATGTGTCCGGGCGGTAATCTTCTGCCAACCAATGCGCAGCCTGAGCATTTGGCGATCAACGGAATGAGTTATCACTCGCGTAACAGCGGTTTTGCCAACGCAGCCGTGGTTGTGAATGTCATGCGCGAGGACTTTTATAAAGGCCATCCGCTCGATGGCATGCACTTTCAAGCAGCGATTGAAAAAGCCGCTTTTAAAGCGGGTGGTGGCAATTACAACACGCCTGCGCAGAAACTCAGTGACTTTCTCGCCGGACGTTTGACCAAAGGCGAAATGAAATCGAGTTATAAACCCGGCGTGACACCGGCTCGTCTCGATCAGCTCCTACCGTCGTTTGTCGTGGATTCGCTGAAGGGCGCTCTAGGCGAGTACAACAAACGCATGCGCGGCTTCATTGCCGAAGAAGCGATTGTTGCAGGTGTGGAAACAAAAACCTCGGCACCGATCGTGATGTTCCGCGATGCAGGGCTTCAATCAACCTCACACCCCGGATTCTTCCCGGCGGGCGAAGGCGCAGGATTTGCCGGCGGAATCGTTTCGGCTGCCCTTGACGGTCTCAAGATCGGTCGCGCAGTGATCGAAAATGCTATCGCCGAGAATCTTGTGGTTCAAAAGAATTAAGAATTTGCATTAGCACAAACTGTGGAGTTTATATGCGAGCACGGATGCTCTTTGGTTTCTCACTGCTTATGAGTCTTAGCACGTATGCATTGGCCTGGGGCGAACGTGGCCATGACGCGGTTTCCCGCGTCGCCGCACGTATCCTAGCCGAGAGCAATGATCCCGACGCACAAAAGCTCGGTGCATTTCTTCAACGCAAAGAAAACATGCTGGGACACCTTGCCAACGTTCCCGATATCGTCTGGCGAAACACCTCCAAAGAAATGGATGAGTTCACCGCACCCTCGCATTTTATCGACATGGAATTTTTCCTTAGTCCCGGCCTTCCTCCGAAACCGGAAGATCTGCCGACTGATGTGAAATCCCTGCTCGTGGCCATGGCGAAGAACTGCGCGCGGGGCAAGCTTGTCCCCTGCGTCCCAGGGGATACCGATAACAAACGCATCGATAAAGCGGGTCATGCCCCGTTTCGTATTCAAACGATTTACGAGGATCTCGTAAAAACCTTTCAGCAAATAAAAGATCTGGAAGTCAAAACCGACAAAGACGCAAAAGATAAAGACGATCCACGGACAGAACTCGTCAGCAAAGCCATCCTCTATACGGGCATCCTCTCCCACTTCGTAGGCGATCTTGCCAATCCTCATCACACAAGCAGTGATTACGATGGTTGGGACACCGATCAGGGTGGTCTACACGGATACTTCGAATCGGAAATCGTCGATAGTTATCCTCTCGATCTTGAGGCCATCGTTCTCGATGAAGCCGAGCGTCATCCGACTATGGAGGCTAAATTTGCAAAGTATCCTAAAGATCCTTTGCGCCAGGCTTGGGCTCTCGCCTTAGAAAGCCATCAAAACTTGGATGCCCTAAGAGACCTCGATAAGAAATATTCGCTGCTTGAAAAATCTGTGAAGGGCGAGAAGGATTCCCGCAAGAAGGCCAAACGCAAAGATGTAAAAGAGACGAGAAATCAATATCGTAATTTTATTATCATGAGGTTGGCAGCAGGTGCCGATGCTCTATCTCAGTTCTGGCTTAACGCTTGGCGTGAGGGTGGAAAACCTGATCTGAGTTTTTATCGCTCGTATCATTACGATGTAAAACCCGATCTTATTCCTCTTCGCTACATGCCTGAACGTAAGTGATTTGAGTTATGGTCTTAACCGGCTCACATCTGCGAGCCGGATAAAAAATTTTGCCAATTTTAATTATTGAAATTTTTAAAGCGATTAAACGTCTGCTTTGATTGAATTTTTGCTGCCTAGCCAAGCCCACTGGACAAAAATACTAATAGAGTCTCGGAACACCTGATCCTACGATCGCGTTATCTTCGAAGCGCACATATGCTTCGGACCGTAAACCAAACGTGAAAAGGACTTGTTCTATGAGCAACTATTA
>JAZKGL010000255.1:0-2974 GCA_040385935.1 Bdellovibrionota bacterium | reverse complement strand
GCTCTCTTATCTCGGGAACAGTGACACAGTCGCAAGCCATTCGGCAGGGGATTTCTGACGAAAAAGGCGCGCTCATGAACGAAAAAATTTCGGCGTTTGTGCCCGCTTCCCAATCAAGCTGCCAAGCGATTTTAGGTAAGCTCATCGAAGTCGAACTGAAGCAAAGCTGCTGTGATGGTGGGGGCACGAGTCCTTGTTTGCTCAACACGGGCTACTATCTCACGCAGATCAAAGTCAGCGATGCGAAAGGCGGCGGCGCCGTTGCAAAACGCTCACCGGAGGCGCAGGCCACTTACACTAAAGTTAAGCAGGCGCTGGCTACGAAAAACTTTAAGATGGCCGCTGGTCTACTCGAAGCTCTTCGGGGCAAAGCTCAGCTAGATGTTCAAGGCCAATTTCAACTTGGTGCGGTCTATCGCGAAATGGATAAATGCTCGCAGGCGGTCACGATCCTTGAACCCTTGCACCAAAGGTTTGAAAAGAAAGATTACTGGACCGATACCGAGACGCCAGTTCGTCGAGGAACTTTTCTCTACGCGCGCTGTCTTTCCGTTCTCAGTCGAGCGTCAGAGTCAACTTTGGTACTTCAAGGCTTTCTCGTGGAACGGCAAAAGTTTCGTAAAGAGATCAAAGAATCGCTTGCACACCGAGATTTCGGCTACATAAAAACTTCGAAGTCCTGGGCCAAATACAAGGTCGCAGCGGAGAAGGCGCTGGGGGCGCCTAACGACTCCGAGGACGACGGTTCCGAAACTTCTGGAGTGTTTGGCGAGTAAATCAGTATTCGTGAGTCAGAAATTCCTGAAATTCCTCGAGAGCTTTGGCGCGGTGAGAAATCTGATTTTTCACATCGTCACCCAGCTCAGCGAAAGTCTCATGATAGCCGCCCGGAACAAATAATGGGTCGTATCCGAAACCTCGTAGGCCAGTCGTCTTTCTTATCAAATGCCCTTCACAACTGCCTTCGAAGTAAAGCGGAGAGGCGCCTTCCTGCAAAAAGCAAATCACGCAGACAAACCGAGCTTTGAGCTGATCATCCGGTAAGTGATTGATCGCTTTTAAGAGCTTTAGGTTATTATCCTCATCGATGGCATTGGGACCCGCGTAACGCGCGGAGTAAATGCCGGGCTCGCCGCCCAGCGCATAGACTTCAAGACCGGAATCGTCACTGATGACCGAATGGGCGCCCTTTTCCATCACGGCCTGCGCTTTGATCAAGGCGTTCTCGCGAAATGTTTTCCCGGTTTCGTCCCAATTGATACCCGGTTGCAGATCGTCACAGGGACGAATATCCCAGCTCTTGCCGAGGATGGCTGCAATCTCCTGAACCTTATGTTTATTCTGGCTTGCCAGGTAAATTATTGACATAAGCTGCTCCCGCCGTGTTAAGTGTGGCGTTTTCTATAATACGTGACCCAGCCGATGGAGGTCCTCATGAAGGCCGAAGATATCATTCAGAGAATACAAGCGTCGATCCCTAGTGCACAAATTCGTGCGCACGATCTAACGGGCGGTGGCGATCATTGGCAGCTCCACATTACCGCCAGCGAGTTCGGTGGAATGTCGATGATTGAGCAGCATCAGCTGGTTTATAAGGCTCTTGGTGAGTGGATGGCTGGGCCGATTCACGCACTGAGTCTCAACACCCGGACACCGGGCTGAGACGCGCTTGTGACGAGTTGAGTGAGTTATTTGCTGTCGCGACGGTTCTGACGACGTAGAGCCTCGGCAGCCTGGGCTTTTCGAACGCGGGCAAAGATTTCGGGTGAATTTTGGAGCAGGTACGGAATGGCAGCGCGAACCTGCATTTCGAGATAAGGTGGGACAGAAAACATGCCCATTTCTTTAAAGTACGCCACAACGATCTTCTCCATGACTTCACTTTCGATACGCCAATCTTCAATAATTGCGATTAGGCTCTTATCATTGAAGCGTTGTGCAACGTATAGTTCGATGGGTTGTGGTTCGACCAGCATCATAACTTTATCCTCAAAATTCCGGAACTTGGCTCTTCTCTATGCCTTTTCGGTATAATTTCTGAGGACTTAAGTGACTTTTCGGTAAATATTCGTATACGATTGTGTGTTTTTCTCTTGAGAATTGGTCAAGGATTGGGCAATTAGCCAAAAAAGGCAATGACTAAGACAGAGATTTCAAGGCAAGCTTGGGCTCAGAACCAAAGCACCAACGTGGGAGGGGATATGGGAACCAGGGCAGAGAAGAAGGCCAAGACTCGAAAAAATATTATTCAGGCCGCTCTCAACCTTAGTACGACTAACGGCTTCGCATGCCTTAGTCTACGTGAGGTGACTCGCGCGGCTGGGATTGCACCCACCTCATTCTATCGACACTTCAAGGATATGGAAGATCTTGGTCTTGCATTGGTTGACGAAGTTTCGCTGACTCTTCGTCAGCTCCTTCGCCAAGCGCGACGGCGCGCACGTGTTCGCCGAGGGGTTATTCGCACCTCGGTTGAGACGTTCATGGAATATCTTGAGAACAACGAGCAGCACTTTCGCCTCTTGATGGGTGAGCGACTCGGTGAGCAAAAAGGTTTCCGAAAAGAGATCAAAAAGGAAACGCGTCGCTTCGTTGAAGAACTTGCTGAAGACATCGTCAAAGAATCTGAAGCAAGTCAGCGCGATATACTTAATCCAGAACTCGTTGCCGAAACGATGATTACGGTTATCTTCAACTTGGGAATGGAAGCGCTCGAGATTCCAACCAAGCAGCGGATTGAGTTGGCTGAGCGTATGGTGAGTCAGCTAGAGATCGTCTTGTTGGGAGCTGAGGCTTCGTCAAAAGGCTGGAAAGCGAGTTCGGGCGCACGTTTGCCGAGTTTATTGACGGCTGATGAAGTCGCAACGATCATCTCGGATAGTGAAATCACGCGTGATAATCACGATCGTCAACGTGAGCAGGAAGCTGTTTCTTTTATGTGATTCACGGATCTGTGGAAATTATAAATGGCTGC